>CANQMG010000011.1 GCA_947624925.1 uncultured Clostridia bacterium
TAACAACTAGATTACCCTAATACCCAATGTACATTTTTATTATGAAAGGGGGGAAATAACATGCCAGAAAACAGAGGATGCGGATGCGGTGGTTTCGGATTTGGTGGAGATTGCTGCTGGATAATCATATTAATAATATTAATTTGCTGCTGTTGCGGTGGTAACAACAATGGTTGTTGCTAATCTATAAAATAGATTAGAGAGTAGTAATTTACAATTTTTCTCTTTTCTAATTTCATATTTTAAAACCTGACATAAGTCAGGTTTTTTCTAATTTTTACGTGCTTTTTCTTTTTACACACTTAAAATATCATATCTCTTTTTCTATTGCAATACTTTTTATATCTCATATATTAATGTATAATTATTTAAAAAGTATTAATCAAATTTTACCAATTTCTTACTCCTTCTATTTTTATAAATCTTATTTTATCAAATATATATGTAGATAATTTTCTATTAAATGTATTATCAGTATGAGTTGCAATTAATATATTTTCTAATAGTTTCTCACCTAATATACTGGTTATAATTAATGAATGTGAAAATTTATTTCCATCAAAATTTAATTGTACTATATCTCCTATATCTACATCTGAAATTTTTACTTCCTTTCCATATGGACCTACTGATTTATTATTTATCAAAAATTTATGTAAAAATTCTACGCCAGTCCATGATGCTGTTCTGCTATTAACAGAATTATAAAACCATCCATTATTTTTATTATAATTCATTATTCCATTTGCAGAATATATACATTGTGATATAAAATTTGTACAATCTCCACCTATATTATCAAAATTATAAAAGTTTGGATTTCTACTGTATGCCCATTTATATGCATAATCTATAGCTTTCTTTCTATTATAATTTAATTCTCTCATTCAAACACCTCTTTCAATTATATGAGGTGAATTGCTAATTTGATTATTTTTAATATTATCTTGCTTTCATACTTATCTAATAAAAATTTCATAGAAATTTATTATTAGATTAAAACAGCGACTGCTTAATGCAGTCGCTAAACTTTTATTATATAAATGTTTTAAGCACTCTTTAATTCTAGTCTTAATTTATCAGCTATCATAGCAATAAATTCTGAATTTGTAGGCTTTCCCTTGCTTGCTGAAACTGTATACCCAAATATGCTTTCTGTTGTTTCTGTTTTTCCTCTTCCCCAAGCAACTTCTATTGCATGACGAATAGCCCTTTCTACTCTACTAGGTGTAGTTTTATATTTTTGTGCTATGTCTGGATATAACTGCTTTGTAATTTGATTAATAACTTCAATGTCATTTACTACTAACATAATGGCTTCTCTTAAATATTGATAACCCTTTATGTGTGCTGGTACTCCTACTTCGTGTATAACATTTGTAACTAAAGCTTCTAAATTTTCTTGTGATTTCTTCATTTCTGGAGATAACTCTATATATTGTGGCTTTATTTCTCTGACTGTAGTATTATTAATAGTTTCTTTAAATTGTTTTGGTTGGTATGTTTTTAATTCTTTCATTCTCTTTATTAGAAGGCTTATATCAAAAGGTTTTACAATGTAATATTGCGCTCCTAATTCTATTGCTCTTTGAGTTATTTTGTCTTGTCCAACTGCAGAAAGCATAATAAATAATGGTTCTTTCCTTAATTTATTATTTAATACTTTCTCTAATACTCCAAGTCCATCCAAATGTGGCATTATTACATCTAATAGAACAATGTCTGGTTCTAAAAGCCTTATCATATCTACAGCTTCTAGTCCATCTCTAGCCTTTCCTATAATTTCCAAATCATCTTCTTGTTCTATGTACCCTGTTAATGTTGCAGCGAAATCATTATTATCATCTGCTATTAAAATTTTAAGTTTGTCATTCACTTTAATTCCTCCTATAAATAAATTGTAAAATTTTTACATTTGGATTATATTATTAATTATTTTATTATGCAATACTTTTTTGGAAAATTTTTCAAATTTTGGCTAAAACTATTTACAAATCAATGGTTTTTTCAACATATATATTCCTTATTATTTCCATTTTTTGTATTTTCGTCTTTTTATTACTAAATTTTTCTTTTATGTTTTCATACATTATTTTTGAAATTTCTATTTTTAATTTTATATTTTCATCATATTTTTCATCAATTATTTTTATATTATTTTTTCTACATATATGTTTAAAAATCTCTAAATCTGAATAATTTAGAGTTATTTCTATTTCATAACCACTCACTTTAATTATTATATTAGATTTGTTTATTACATCTGTTGCTGCTTTTGAATATGCTCTAACTAAACCTCCAGTACCTAATAAAATACCTCCAAAATATCTTGTTATCACAATTAATATATTTGCTAAGTTTCTTTTTGTAATAACACTAAGTATTGGTGCTCCAGCAGTTGATGATGGCTCTCCATCATCACTAAATCGTTCAATTATTTTATTATCTTCAATTACCCTATATGCATAACAATTATGTTTAGCATCATAATATTTCTTTTTTATCTCTTTTATTTTATTTTCCGCTTCTATAGCATTTTCAACATAAAAAATGTTTGCTATAAATCTAGATTTTTTTTCTATAATTTCAGTTTCAATATTATCATTTATAGTATTAAATTTTTCCATTTCTCTCCTATTTTAACAAACCAGCTGTATATCCTGTGGAATATGCAATTTGTAGATTAAATCCACCTGTATATGCATCTACATCTATTATTTCTCCAGCAAAATACAAACCTTTTACAATTTTAGATTCCATTGTAGTTGAATTAATTTCTTTTATATTAATACCACCAGCAGTAATTATTCCTTCATCTAATGGTCTAAAATTTTTTACTGTAATTTCTATTTTTTTTATTAATTTTACTAAATTGTTTCTCTCTTCTTTTGTAATTTCATTTACTTTCTTATTAGGTTCTATATTTGATTTTTGTATTATATAGTCTATCATTTTACTAGGAAGTAAATTGTTTAAGCTATGTTTAAATTGCTTATTTTTGCTTTCTTCAAAATCTCTTATAATTCTTTTATCTAATTTTTCTTCAGATAAAGCAGGCTTTAAATCTATATATAGCTTTATTTTATTTTCTTTCATTAAATTTTCAATATTTTTATATCTTACTAAATACGCTGATGAACTCAAAATAGTAGGACCAGATACTCCAAAATGAGTAAATATCATTTCTCCAAAATCCTCATATATAATTTTATCTTTTTCTGTGTCTACTAATTTTATAGAAACATTTTTCAAGCTAAGTCCTTGCAAGCTTATACAATTATCTTTTTTACTGGCTACTAATGGAACTAATGATGGTTTTATTTTAGTTATAGTATGACCTAAATTTCTTGCTAATTCATATCCTTCTCCATTGGAACCTGTTGCTTTATATGTATTTCCTCCAGTTGCCAATATTACTTTGTCTGCTATTATTTTTTCTCCTGTTTCTAACATAACCCCTATAACTTCATCATTATTCTTTAAAATTTTAATCACTCTTGAATTTGTCTTTATTTTTATATTTAATTTTTGTGCTTTTTTCACTAAAGCATTTAATACATCTTGTGATTTATCAGAAAGAGGAAATACTCTATTTCCTCTTTCTACTTTTGTTTCAACACCTTGATTGTTTAATAATTTAATTATATCTAAATTTGTAAAATTTTTAAATGCACTATAAAGGAACTTACCATTTCCTGGTATGTTACTTATAAATTCGGAAATATCTATATCACTAGTTATATTGCATCTTCCTTTACCTGTAATTAATAACTTTTTTCCTAACATATTCATTTTTTCTAATATAGTTATATCTATTTTTTCGTGATTACTAGCTGCACTAATTGCTGCAAGAAGTCCTGCCGGTCCTCCACCTATAATTATAAGTTTCATATTCGCCTCTTTATTTATTCATATTTTCTATTGCCTTTAAAACTCCTAATTTACCATATTCATAAGTTAAACTTCCCTGCATATATGCTATATATGGTGGTCTTATAGGTCCATCGCAAGAAAGTTCGATTGATGAACCTTGTGTAAAACTTCCACTTGCCATTATAATATCATCTGTATATCCAGGCATATAACTTGGCTCTGGAACTGAATTAGAATCTACAGCTGACCCCATTTGTATTCCTTGACAATATTTTATAAGTTTGTTTGCATCACCAAATTCAATATTTTGAACGATATCTGCTCTTTCTTCATTATATTTTGGTGATACTGTATACCCCATTTTTTCTAACATTCTGCTTGCAAATATTGCTGTTTTTATACTACTACATACTACACTTGGAGCTAAATATAATCCTTGTATTATACTTTTATTCATTCCTAAAGATGGTCCAACTTCTTTTCCTTGCCCAGGCACTGTTAACCTTTCTGCTGTAAGCTGTACTAAGTCTTTTCTTCCTGCAATATATGCACCATTAGGAGCAATACCACCTCCAAGATTTTTTATTAATGATCCAACAATAATATCTGCTCCTATTTCTATAGGTTCCTTTTTATTTACAAATTCGCAATAGCAATTATCTATCATTATTATAATATTTTTATCAACTTTTCTTATTTGCTTTATTATTTCTTCAAGCTCATCCAAATTTATACTTTTTCTCGTAGAATATCCCTTTGAACGTTGTATTTCTATTAATTTTATTTTATCACTTTTTAACTTTTCTATAATTTTAGATGTATCAAATTTATTATCTATTAAATCTATTTGCTCATAATTAACTCCAAAAGATTTTAATGAACTATCATTATTTTCTATACCTATTACTTTATCTAAAGTATCATATGGTTTGCCTGTTATACTAAGCATTGTATCTCCTGGTCTTAAAAAAGCAAATAATGCAACTGTAAGTGCATGTGTACCAGATATAAATTGGCTTCTAACTAATGCATCTTCTGCTTTAAAAACATCTGCATATATTTTCTCAATACAATCTCTTCCTATATCATCATATCCATAACCAGTTGTTGCATTAAAATGTATATCTGACAATCTATTTTTTTGGAATGCCTTTAAAACTTTTATACTGTTATAATTACTTATTTCTTCTGCTTTTTTTATTTCAGTTTCTATTTCCTTTTCTGTTTGATTAGCCATATTAATTAAATCTTTATTTATACCATATTCACTATACATTTAATCTTCTCCTTCTTAACCTTTTATTTCATTACCATAAAAATCAAAATGTGTTTCTTTTCCATTTTTTATCGCATTTATATATGTATCTTCTATGTATATTTCTTCATATTTAGTATTTACAATTTTATCTCCTTCTATATTATAAACACCCTTTTTAGAACCTTTTGTTAAAATTAATAAATTATTTATTCCTGTATACATTATTTCTTGATATTTAAAATCTATTATATTTTTCTTATTCTTAATAAGCCCATATTGTCCATTTTTTCTAGCTACTAAATATACGCTTGCATCATTTATGTCCATACCAGATAATCTATAAATTTCATTATATTCTATTTTTAATGTTTTTTTGAATTTATAATCTATATATCCATATCTATATCCATCATTTGTAACATTTCCTACTATATATCCAGAAAGCTTATAACCATTATTTTGTGAATAATATTCATCTGAGTGTACATAATCATATTTAATATCTATTAAAACATTTCCCTTATTATTTATTACACCATATTTTCCATCTTTTTTAACTAAAAGTTCTCCTTGCTTTCCATCTAAGCTTTTTATTTCTTCATATATTGGTTTTGTAATTTTCTTTCCTTTTAAATTTATTAAACCATATTTATCATTTTCTTTATATGTTAGTAAATTATTTTCATACATACTATCTGAATAAGACTCATTAAGACTGATTGCATCAATGCTTTGATAATTTGTTAAAATTTCTTTTCCTTTATTATTTAATACCTTTGTTTTATATGTATTACTTTCTTCGTCAGAGTCATATACACATATAAAAACATCTTCGCCTGCATTTGGAATTTTTACATAATCATATTCTGCGCCTATTACAGTTTCTTGTTTGTTATTGATTACACCATATTTTCCATCTTGTTCTAAACTTAAATAAATATTTTCTTTAACTTCTTCTATTTTGTAACTCTTTCTTGATTTGTTTATAATATTTATCATTACTATTATTAATACTATAATTACTATTGAAATAAGTATTTTTATTTTATTTTCACTTAAAAATTTTTTTAATTTTTCCATTATTACCTCTATAATTCTATTATTTTACAATATAATTATATATTCGAAGATTACATATGTCAATGTTACAATTGTGAAAATCATAGTAATTTCATCAATTATTTTAAAATTAAAAACATCAAATTAATTTTAACTTGCATATTACCTATTTTTACTATATAATATTGCTATTAATAAAAAATAGGGGGATATTTTATGTTTGGATATAGATTTGATGGTGTTAAGACTAAGGATTTACCAGCTTTTTTTAAAGTAATACCACACATAATGAAAACTAGAAGTGATTCTCAAGTTTTCTTTAAACAAGACATTTCTATAACAGAAATGGAAAAATATATTGATAAAAAACAAAAAGAAGGAATTAAAATTTCATATATGACTATTATTTTTTCTGCTATTGTTAGAGTTCTTGCACAAAGGCCACAACTTAATAGATTTGTTATAAATGGCAGAATTTATGATAGGAAAGGAATTTATATTTCTCTTGCTATAAAAAAGAATATGACAGATGATGGTATAGAAACCACAGTAAAACTTCCTTTTACAGGTAATGAAAATATTTTCGAAGTACAAGATAAATTAGAAAAAATTATTAATGATAATAAGCAAAATTCAAAACAAAATGATACTGATAAAGTTGCAATAGCACTAGGTCTTATACCTAATTTTTTACTAAGTTTTGCTGTTAGCTTTTTAAAATTTTTAGATAAATATGGTTTAATGCCTAGATTTATTATTAAAGCAAGTCCATTTCACACAAGTGCTTTCTTAACTAATGTTGGATCTTTAGGTTTAGATTATATTTATCATCATTTATATGATTTTGGTACAACAAGTTTATTTTTTGCTATGGGAAAAAAGAAAAAAAGCTATATTTATGATGATGATGAAATTAAAGAAGAAAGATGTATTTCTTTAGGTTTTGTTGGTGATGAAAGAATTTGCGATGGATATTATTATTCTGCATCCTTTAAATTACTTAGCAAATATTTAAAAAAGCCTGAACTTCTTGAAATTAATAATGATATTAATTTAGTTTTAGAAAATAGTAAAAAATCAAAATAATATTAGTATGTCCAAGAAATGCATACACATATTAAAAAAGAGTATCTTTAATAGATACTCTTTTAATGAATTCATTAATTTATATTAATAAAATTATTTTTTATTAACTAAATCTTTTAATGCTTTACCAGCTTTGAATACAGGAGCTTTTGATGCAGGTATTTTTATTTCTTCTCTAGTTTGTGGATTTCTTCCTTTTCTAGCTGCTCTTTTTCTTACTTCAAAAGATCCGAAACCTACTAATTGTATTTTGTCTCCTTTAACTAGTGCATCACTTACAACTTCTATAAAAGCATTTAATGTTTCTTCTGCACTTTTTTTTGTGTCTCCAGTTTTTGCAGATATAGCTGCTACTAAATCAGATTTGTTCATTTGATTTACCTCCTAAAAGTTTTAATAGTTATGTAGATATTCATCTACACTTGCATTATTCGTCAAAATTATATAAAATCCTTCTTTTTTTATAATTTATTTTCTCAAAAGTGCTTATTTTTCTGATTTTTAGTCTTTTTAGTTTTTAAGTCAAACTTTTATTTTTTATAAATGCCTACTGTTTCAAGAACTTTATATAATTTCTGTCCATATGGTATCATATATATTTCCTCTTTTGTAAATATTTTTAATATTATAACCATTATAATATATATTAATACAGCACAAATTAAAGAAATTATAATTGCTAGCTTAAATGTAATTATATTATTAAGTATTGTATATATATAATATGAACACACACTCATTCCTAATGTTGCAATTATCGGTTTTATAATATACTTACCTACACCAAGCTTTATTTTTACAGATTTAATTAATACATATAATACTATAACTAGTGCAAAAATATGATACACAATTGATGCAATAGCAGCACCATTTATTCCTATACTTGGTATACGTATTAAAATTACATTTAAAATAAATTTTATAACTAACCCTACAACTCCAGCTATTGCTGGTATATAAACTTTTCCCAATCCTTGAAGTGCACCATTACATGTTTGTATTAAAAGAGTAAAGATTATTGCTAATGCTGATAGTTGTAATAATAATGTACCTTCTGTTGCATTTGGAAATAATAAATTTATAATAGGATTTGCAAACACAATCATTCCAAAAGTACAAGGTAACCCTATAAGAATTGTTAATAGTAGAGAAAATGATATTCTTTTATTTACAGTTTCATAATCTTTTTTTGCTATTGATGATGATATTGCAGGTACTAGTGCTGTAGCAAATGCAACATTAAATGATAATGGAAGTGTTATTAATGTATCAACTTTTCCACTTAATATTCCATATTGTATTTTGGCTTGCGCCTCTGTCATAAATTCACTTAATAATCTAACAACAGTAAATGAATCGATATTTTTATTTAATGAAGATGTAATTGCGCTTAAAGATATTGGTATTGATACCCAAAGTATCTTTTTTATTGTTGATTTTATACTTTCTCTTTTATAATTTACTGTATTTTTAATATCTATTGCTATATTTTTTCTAAAAATTCTATAATATATATATAAATATAGAAAACTTAGTAATACTGATAATGTAGTTGCTAAATTTGCTCCGGCAGCCATTAAAGTAGTATTTAAGCCACTAAATATTGTTACTATTTCAACTACTATAACTGTTAAAACTGTTTTAAATATTTGCTCTAGAGTTTGAGATTTTGCAGTAACACTTATTTTTTCTCTAGCATTAAAATATCCTCTAAATACGGATGCTATAGTTACAAAAAATACAGATGGAGATAATGCTATTAATGTTAGCTCCGCTTCTGGTATCATTAATAAATTATTAGATATGTAGCCTGCTCCAAAAAATAAAATAGCAGTTCCTATAGCTCCTATTAAACCAAACGTAATAAGTGATATTTTAAATATTCTATATGCTCCTTTATTATCTCCTATTGCTACTTTTTCAGAAACCAATTTAGATATAGCATTTGGTACTCCAACTGATGATATTGTTAAAAGAAGTGCATATATTTGATAACCACTATTATATATAGCATTTCCAGCATCTCCAAAACCTTCTTTATTTGTTAAATATAATTTATATACAAGACCTAAAAGTTTTATTAATACCTGTGAAAACATTAAAACAAGTATGCCCTTCATAAAACTTTCTTTTACAATTTTTCTGTCCTTATTTTTAGATTTAAACATATTTACCTACTTTCATCATATTATCTATTGTATTTTTGTACTTTAATAATTATATTAATTTTATTTATAATATTCAAGTATTTTTGTATTTATTAAATAAATTTCTCTTTTTATGATAAGTCTGGCAGGTACAAGGCACCTACTCCTACATTTTTAATTTATATTTTATTACAATTTAGATATGATTAATACATTCATACACACTTTTTGTATTTTTTTCTGCTAAATGCTTGTTTTTTTAGTCGTTTTGTAGGATAATATATATGTATACTTTTTTGAAAGTGGTGAAAAAATGAAAATATTAGATAAGTTTTTAAAATTTCTAAAAACTGATAGAAATACTTTTCTTACATATATTTTAACGGTAATATCGATTTATTTAGTTATAGATAGATTAATTGAAATTTTATTTATGATTTTCTCTGGAACATCATATTCTTATTGGGGACCTTTTAAATATACTTTGGCTATGGCATGTCCTGTATTTGCCTTTTTATTTTCGGGTTCTTCATCTTTTGTAACAAATGATAAAATAAAATTATCATTTTTCTATATGTACACTATTTCT
Organism: uncultured Clostridia bacterium; assembly: GCA_947624925.1. Lineage (GTDB taxonomy): Bacteria > Bacillota > Clostridia > TANB77 > CAG-508 > HGM13634. The sequence goes on from CANQMG010000011.1 coordinate 10,016, forward strand.
TTATATATTATAGGAATTTCTATGGTGGTACAATGGATTAATTTACTAATTTGGCTTTTATTTATATCTACACCAGGATATATAGATATTATAAATAATTTGTCTGAATTAATAAGACCAGCATTTCAATCTATTTCTGCTTACCTACCAATAGTAACTTTTTTTCCATTTTTTAATTGGCTATATGGTACAATCAATGATACAAAAGATATAAGAGATTCTATATTTGATTATGGTGGTATAGATTTATCAAATAAAAAGGAAGGTGGACCATACTCTTGTGAAATGCCTTTGTTTACAGATAAAGAATCTGGAAAGTTAATTAAAATAATAGAAAGTAAAAGATTTGAATCAGCATTTATATGTGGTGTATCTGGTACTGGAAAAACTACTATGATGTTTGAACCTATGATAGCAAAAGATATTGAAAAGAAATTTTTCTTTAAGGAAGTATCAAAAGAACTTGGATATACTGCATTGAAAACTGGTATTGCTACATTAAGTACACCATATTCTAATGAATATTTAAATGAAAATTTTTCTTTAAATTTTTTAATACCCGTATCTGGAAAAGAAAAATTATATAAGGCTTTTGTTAAGAAAATGATATATAGTGATTCTAATAAAACTATATATAGAGATTTGGGGTTAACCTATGTTTCTCCAGATTATGAATCAACTTCACATATTATAGATGTTGCTAAGAATTTTAATATTCCTGTAAATATAATCGATCCAGAAAATAAAGAATCATTAGGATTAAATCCTTTTATATATGACGACCCTAGCAAAACAGCTATAGCAATTTCTTCTGTTTTAAAAGGAATGTATTTATCTTCTTATTCAGATATGGAACAAACTTATAGGGAAAATGCATCAGCTCAGGCTATTGAAAATTTATCTATTTTACTTAAAGAAATGTATCCTCGTTTAAATAATGGTTTACTTCCTAACTTAGAAGATATGTTAAAAATGCTAAATAATTTTGACTTAGTAGAAAAAATGTGTAAAATATTAGAAGCTGATGAAAAACTAGCCCAAAAATATGAGCTACAATTAAGTTATTTTAAAAGGAATTTTTATTCAGATGGTACAGGAAGAAATGATACTGAAAAATTTATCCACTCTGCAGTTACTCAGTTAGATAATTTACTTAGAATTGAGGGTGTAAGAAGAATTTTATGTAATCGTTCTAATAATATTGATTATGATAAAATATTACAAAATGGTGAATTAACATTAGTTTGTACAAGACGTGGAAACTTAGGTGCTACAGCTAATAAAGCTTTTGGATTATTTTTCTTGCTTATTATGCAATATTCTGTATTAAGAAGACCTGGAAATGAAAAAACAAGAATTCCACATTTTTTATATATAGATGAATTTCCAGATTTTATTTGTAAAGCAACAGAATCTATATTTACACTATATAGAAAATATAGAGTTGGTACAATAATATCTGCACAGAATCTTGGACAATTAGGTGACGAAAAATCCAAATTAAGACAAACTATTTTAGCAAATTGTTCTTCTAAATTTGTTTTTGGAAACAATACTCCAGAAGACAATGAATGGTGGTCTAAAGAACTTGGAGATAAAAGAGAATGGACTTTTGGTAATGATTATAAAACTGATAAAGGAAATTATGACCCTACATATAAAAACATTGAATATAAGTGGAAGCCTAATTATACAGCTGGAAAAGTTCAGGCACTAAAGTTTAAAGCATGTATGTATAAAGTTAAGGACGAAAAAGGAAAAAATATTGTTGGAACTTTTAAAGTAGATTTTATGGATGCCAAATATAAAGAACAGCATCAACCTAAAAAATTTAACTTTACTAAATTTACAAATGGTATTGTTGGTGATGAAGCTGAGGAATCAAAAATTAGAAGGCCTAAGTTTAATCCAGAACGTATATCTTTTGAAGATTCTAGTGAAGTAGACCCAATTGCATTCAATACGAGTGATTCAAAATATTTCTTAAATAATGATGATGCTATAATATTTGATATTAAAAGAGATAAAAAAAATTAAACAAATGAGGATTACTATTTCTAGTAATCCTTTTTATTTGTTTAATTTACATTATATTTTTGTTTTACCTTATCTATTTTAGTTTGTTCTGCTGTATCTGTTTTATACCAACCTCTTTCAGTCATTAAATTATATATTTTATTTTGAATATTTAATGTTTCATTTAAAGCTTCTTTAAAAGCTGTATGAACTTCTGCTGTTGTTGATTCTATACTTCCATGAAGATATAAATCACAAACACCTTTAATTATTAGAAGTTCTTTTTCCATTATTTCTTTATCTTCCATAAGTTCCTCCCCTATAATAAATTTAAAAATTTGTTTAAAATTTCTGTATGTTTTTTTTCTAACTCTGACATATATGTTGAAAGAGTTGGATCTGATAACTTAGTAGATGCTTTTGTACTACATGATTTCATGAAATTTTCATGTTCTAAAGCATCTTCTACATATAAAAGTTCTTTACTTGTCATATATTTATCACCACCTAGTAAAATTATTTCCAGATTTTATAAATATATACAATTTAAAGTAACTTAAAATTAATATAAATATTAAATTAAATTTAATTTGATTTCAATTTTAATTTTAAGTTTACTAATAAGTTATATAAATAAAAAAAAATGATTTTTGCACCTTGCTGTCACAGCCTACAAAATGGAAAATTATATGTAGGCTGTTCCAAGCGCACTTCGCTTACGCTTCGTTTGAACGCTGCGCGGATGCTTCAAATCATTATTTTTTTATTTATATAACTTATTTTTTATTGATTTTGTACTTGTTTTTTGCTTATTTTTTTACTTGTTTTTTACTGATTTTACTTATTTTTTTACTTATTTTTTATTTATTTTTATTTAACATATTATATTTATTTTTAATCTAACAACTTTAGTTCTACTATTTTAGCTTTATATTTATTAGTACTACTATCTAATTCGAATTCTGTTAATGAGTCAGATAAGCTTTCTTTAATTTGTTTTAAATCAGTAGTAAATAATAATTTTATTTTTGGTATTTCTATATTTGCCTTTACAATTTCTATAAATAACTCTGCAGAATGTTTATCATCTTCTGTTACAAATATTAATTGAGGTACCATTGAAAATCCAGAATCTCCTGGAATAAAATTTTCATAAAAATCTTTATATAATTTTAATTTATCTATTATTTTTGTTTTCCAATCTTTTTCTCTTCTTACTACTTCAAATATAAAAGTAATCGATTTATTAGATTTTGTTAACTTAACACTTCCACCTGTTGCTTTAAAAGTTTTATTTAGGCTTTTAGCATTAATAGATGGCTTTACTACATAATTTTCGAAAGCTTTTACTTTTCTTAAATAGGCTAGTAAAATTTGGTTACCTGCTAATCTCTTTTTTATCATTTCTATAGGTTTAGTATTATCGGTTTGTTGCCACTTGCAGTCTATTCCTCTAGACTCTAGTAAATATTTACCCATTTTCTCTAAACAGTATATTTTATATATTCCCTTTCCTTCGTCAGAAGCAAAATAGTATCTAGTAAGGATTTTAGACTTAACAAGTTGTTCTAACTTGTTGTTTAATTTGTCTTGTGATTTATAATCAATATTTTTTAATTCTAATATTTGACATAATTGTCTTGATGTAATAAATTCAAATTCATTAACTATTTCTAACAAAGTAAAATGTATGTCTGTTATATGTCCAATATTTATCTTATGTACAATTTGGTTCATAGAAACATAATTATCTTTTCCGTCAAATACTTTTATTTCTCCTTCTCTCATAGCAAATGGTGAAACTACAGCTTCAATTTCATTATCTTCTATCATCATATACCTCCTATTTTTCTTCGATTATTAATCGATTTTAAAATTTATTTAAATAAATTATTTACTTCCTTTTTAGTTAAATATCTCCACTTTCCAATTTTTAAATCTTTAACATCTATGTTGCCTATTTTAGTTCTATGAAGTGCTATTACTTTTTTTCCAATTGATTCGCACATTCTTCTTACTTGTCTATTTTTTCCTTCATGTATAACAATTTCAAGCCTACTTATATTCTTTTGATTATCAATTTTTAATATTTTAACTTTTGCACTTTTAGTAATATAATCTCCTATGTCAACTCCATTTCTAAGCTTTTCTATATCTTCTAAAGTAACTTGTCCTTTTAAAGTTACTGTATATGTTTTTTCTATTTCGTGCTTTGGATGTGTTACTTTATAAATAAAATCTCCATCATTTGTTAGTATTAAAGCTCCTGATGTGTACATATCAAGTCTTCCAACAGGTACAATTCTTGCTGATACACCTTTTATTAATTCTAAAACAGTAGCTCGTCCAAATTGATCTTTTGATGTTGTAACATATCCAATAGGTTTATTTAGTATAATATAAACATATTCACTCGCATTATTATTTTTTACTTCTTTATCATTATAGCATACTTTGTCAAGATTAGGTTCTATTTTTATTCCAAGCTGTGTTATAGTTTCTCCATTTACTTTTATTTTACCTTGCACAATAAGCTCCTCACATTTTCTCCTCGATGCAATACCACAATTGGCAAGAAATTTTTGAAGTCTTATTTCTTCACTCATAAATTTTCCTCTTATATTTCATTATCTAATTTTTCAATTATTTTTTCAAAATATTCAGGTAATGGTGCACTTAAGGTCATTTTTTTATTTGTAGTTGGATGAATAAATTCTAAATTTTTTGCATGTAGCATTTGACCTACAACTCCAAAAGGATTTTTTCCATTTGAATATACAATATCTCCTACTACAGGGTAACCTATTTGTGCCATATGAACTCTAATTTGGTGAGTTCTACCTGTGTCTATCTTTATATCTAATAAAGTATAATCTTTATACCTTTTTATAACATCAAAATGCGTAATTGCTTCTTTTCCATTTTTTACAACAGCCATTTTTTTCCTATCTTTGGGGCTTCTACCTATTGGCATATTTATAGTTCCATGATTTTCTTTTACAACACCTCTTACTAAGGCAATATATCTTTTATTAATTTGTCTATTTTTTATTTGCTCACTTAATTTTATATGTGCTAAGTCATTTTTAGCTATAATTAAAACTCCAGATGTATCTTTATCTAATCTATGAACTATACCTGGTCTTAATTCTCCTCCTATTCCAGATAAAGAATCCTTACATATTGCCATTATTGCATTAACTAATGTATTATCTGGATTTCCTATAGCAGGATGAACAACTAATCCTTTTGGTTTATTTACTACAATAATATCATTATCTTCATATAAAACTTGAATTGGAATATCTTGTGCTTTAAGATTTATACTTTTAGTTTCTTCCTCTTCTATACATATTTCATCATTTTTATTTACTCTATATGATGCTTTATTTTTCTTTCCATTAACCAATATAAGTCCATTATCAATCATTCTTTGTACAGCAGTTCTCGAAATATTATTATCTAATATTGGTATAATTTTATCTAATCTTTCTCCCTTATTTTCTTCATTTATAATATGTCTTTTCAATTATTTCCCTCTTCTTTTTTTCTATATTCTTTATATGTATTAAAAGCAAATATAAATGCTAATGATATCCATCCTACAAAAATTAAAATATCTGCTATATTTATTATTGGTAAATTCCACTTTGGAATTAGCATTATAAAATCTATCACAAAACCTCTAAATAATCTATCAATTAGATTACTTATACCACCAGCAACAATAAAACATAATACAGTCATTGTAACATTATTAATTCTTTCATTTTGTATTACCATAAATCTAATAATTAACCCTATTACAATTAAATTACTTATAAGTATTGTGAGCTTATTGCTCGATGCAACACCAAAAGCTACACCATTATTTTTTATATATTTGACTTCTAAGATATTTTCAATAATTACTTCATCACTTGATAAAAATTTAGTAACTAATATTTTTGTAATTTGGTCTAAAATTATTAAAAATATTATAAAAACAATTATATAAATTACTCTTTTATTTTTTAATTTAATCATTTACATTACCACTTAATCTTTCATAAACTACAAAATAATCATCTTTATATAATTCTATATATCTACTATCTTTTTTTAAGTTTAAATTTATTTTAGTACTATTAGGTATTACTAAATGAGTTATACCATATTCATCAAATTTTTCCTCATAGTCTAAATTGAATCCAGAAATATTTATGAAATCTCTAAAAATATCTTGTGTTTTTCCGTTAAATTGAGGATCATATACATCTGCTCTAGAGTCTATAAATACAGGTATATCATTAAATAATAAATAACTACCATAATTATACTCATTATATAATCTTATATTCTTTAAATCTAAATTTTCTTTTATATATTCTGAAGCTTGTACAGGATATGAAGCTTCGTTTACATACTCATCATCTTTGTTGTTTTTATAGAATGAAAAACTGCACAAAATACAAACCCATATAACAGCTATTTTACCAATTATTGTATTCATCAATCTCATTACATCACTGCATGCTTTTTTATCATATTTATCTAAAAAGTCACATATTAATCTAATTACTATAAATACACCTACAAATACAAACATAGAAAATTGCCTTCTAGACATTAATGTTAAAAGTCCCAAACCACCTATCATAAACAAATCTCTTAGTTTTATTTTAGTATCTGTAAACATTAAAATTGCAATTACAACACACATTGATATTAAAACTTTTTGTGAACTATACAAAACAATTGGTAAATGCTCACTTATATTCCCCATAGTATTACCTTTCATAGAATGATAAAGGTAAGTATATGGAGTATCACCTATTGGTGTTAATAGTCCTGTAAATGCACATATAATCATTATTAATATTAACCATTTTACATTATCATTTGTGGTTATTTTTATTTTATATGGATTACTTTGTGATTTTTCTTTATATTTTTTTACTCTTTCAAGCTTTGTTTTATTCTCTTCTAATATTTTATATAAGATTTTTTTAATTTCTTCAGGATATTCTAATTGTTCTTTTTCATTTTCAATATTATTTAAATATTCTTTTATTATTTCAATTTCATTTTTAAGTAGACTATTTTCTTTTAGTATTTTATCTTTTTCTTCATCAGTTAATATTATATCTTTGGTTTCAGTTTCTTCATCATTTTCATCAAGGAGTTCTTCATTTTTCATTAACTTCTTTTTACTCTTGTTTATATATTTTTTTAATACTTTTATTATATTCTTCTTATTTATACTACTTGTATTTTCCAATATTGAGCTGATTTTTTTACAATCAGCATTAACTTTTCTAGTTAAAGAATTCTGTAATGCAAAAAACTGTATAATATATTCTGCAATATATGGCAAATACAAAACAAAATAAAAAGGAAATACAGCTGCATGCACATTTGCTATTATTATTGGTATAATTATTAATCCAATTGCATACCCTATTTTTTTAGTATTAATAAATTTCTCTATAAAAAATATAGTTAGCACAAAAAGAATAAATGTTACAAGCTGAGCTCTAGCAGCAATAAATGACTGTGCTAAATACATAGCACATACAGTTAAAATAAATGATATAACATTATTTTTAGTTAAACTTACATTTGTAAAATACAATGTAAGTCCTAAAATACAGCATAACACTATTGTAGATATATAAATTCCTGTAAAACCACCTAGACTATACATTAAATATATAAAAATATCATATAGCCAATGAGGATATGTATATATTAATCCTTCATGCCATGCAAAATGTTCTTGCATATCTATTCCATTTTCTAAAATTAATTCTCCTATTTTTATAGTATAAAATGTATCATTTTGAAATGATTTTGGTGTTATAGCTATGCAAAATATTATTATGCATATAATTGCTAAAATATTAAAGCGCATTTTTTCCTTGTTTATGTTTTTCATATTAATTCTCCTAATATTTTTGTATATCATCATTATACACAAAAAGGTTAAAATACACAAGTATATTTTAACCTTTTGTTTTTAACAATTATTCAAAATCTTCTATTATATTGCTTAAAGTTTCTTTCCCATAAACCTTTATCCCATTTTTAATTTTTAATAAATCTTCTGTTGTTAAGTATTCTGTTGAAATACTTGTAGAATCGTATAGGCTTTCTTCCCCATTTTCATCTACTTTATATATTACAATTGTGCCATTTTCTTCTCTTATTATAAAATGCTCATCACAAAACTCATCTTTTTCTATACTTAATATAATCTCTTGTTTAGAAAATTTTTCAATATCCCATCCTTTAAATACATTTTGTATTTCATCTTTAGTTAAATTTACATATTCTTCATCCGCATCTATATATTCATTAATAACATGATTACATTTATTAAAATATGTTTTTAAAATGATTAATGTATTAGGTGTAGTTTTTTCTTCATTAGAGTTAGTTTCTAAAAATATAGAATTTATATCTTCCTTAGATAAAACTGTATCTACATTAATATTATTATTTACTTGTAGCTTACTATCATTAATGCTTTCTTTATTTTCTTTTATATTATAAATATATACTCCTAATAATACTGCTAATATTATAGTAATTATTATGCCAAAAATGATTAAACCTTTTTTCATTTGCAATCTCCTATTCCTATATAATTTGAAAAAACTATAATCTATGTTTTTTATATTATTTACTTTTTTTACATAATTATACATATATAATATTATTTACTAATTCTTATGTTTCTTTATTTTTATATTTCCATTTTTATTTACTTTAAGAACAATTTCTCCATCCTCATCAGTTCTATAAATTTTTGCACCGTATATCATTTAATCTTCCTAGTACATCATTGTTTGGATGTCCAAATTTATTGTCCTTTCCAACTCCAATTAGAGCAATCTTAGGCTTTATTAACTCTATAAAATTTTTTGTTGAAGATGTTTTAGACCCATGATGTCCTACTTTAAGAACAGTTGAATTTAAATTATTTGTAAAATTATTTTTAGAAACTAAAATGCTTTCCGCTTCTTCTTCAATATCCCCTGTAAAAAGCATACTAAAATTTATATAGTTCAATTTGCATACTAAAGCATTATTATTTATTGAATTTTCTGATATAACATTTTTACTACTTGGCCATAAAACATCAAAGTATAAATCTTTTTCTACCTTAATTTTAGCATTCTCTTCTAACATATGTATTTTTATTTTTTTATCTTTAATTATTTTTAAAAACTCTTGCAAATTGTCTGAAGATTCAAATTGTTTTCCAATTATTACATTCTTTACTCCTATATTATTTAATAAATATAATATCCCTCCTACATGGTCTGTATCCATATGGCTTATTATAATATAATCTAGTTTAGTAATACCTCTATCTAATAAATATGGCAATAATATACTTTCTCCTACATCATAACCATCAGAATTGTTATTTCCTCCACCATCTATTAAAATTTTTTTATTATGTGGAGTAATAATTAATGTACTATCCCCTTGTCCAACATCTATAAAATATATTTCTAGGTCTTTTGGAATTAAATTAAAACTATTGTATAAAATTAGAGCTATTATAATTATTAAAATAAAATTTCTAATTATTCTTTTATTACTTATTAATTTTTTTATAAAACATACTAATTTAATTTCTGTTATTCTTTTGTTTTGTTTTATGTACAAACTAAACATATAATTGATAAATAATATGAAAATATAATACAAAATAATAAAAAAGATTTTTGGAGTAGAAATATATATTTTAGATAATGGAAGATTTGAACAAGCTTTAGCAATTTGAATTAATAACTTTAATAATAATTCATATGGAATTAAAAAAAATTTGGAAAACTTTTCAGAAATAAAAGATATAATACACAGCAAAAATCCGCCTATTGTAATAATTCCTACTATACTATTTACTAATAAATTAGATAACAAAAAATTTAATGAAATAATATTAAAATTATATATAATTATTGGGAATATAGCTAACTGTGCAGATAAAGTTGTATATATTATTTCTTTTATATAATTAATAATATTCTTTTTAAATTTCCCTATTTCACTATATTTTATTAGTCCACATGTTTTATTACCTTTAAAAACAAATAATTTTTCAAGATTATTTTTAAATAATATAATACCGCAAGCTACCTCCATAAGATAGCAATAACCCTATATTTCTTATATTATAAGGATTTGGAATTAATATCATCCCGAAGAGAAATACTAATTGATGTTGCAATATCTGTTTTTGAATAAATAACACTTGAAAATAGCAATATTATTCCCATAATACATGCTCTTGTAACTGATGGAGTAAAGTCTACAACAAACATATAAAAAATTAGAATAACACTTGTAATTAATTTATTAATCCTTGTATTTACTTTTGCACTTTTTAAACTTACAGTTAAGCCTAAAATAATATAAGATATATGTGCACCAGATATTGCAAGAATATGTGATAAATTGCTATCTCTAAACATATCCTTTATATCATCATTTAAATAATCTTTATAACCTATAGAAATTGCAAAAAATATATTTTTGGTATTTTGCTCTTTAAATACAATATCTGCATTACTGATTATTTTTTGCTTAAAATCAAGTGCTAACTTACTTACAAAATTTAAATTATCTTTTTTTAAAACATTTAGTTCTTTTATATAATTTACATTTCCATAAATTTTAATATTTTTTAAATATTCTTTATAATTAAATCCTTTATAGTTAGAAGCCTCTTGAGGTTTTTCATATTCTCCATAAAAATATATTAAATCTCCATATTCTAGTTTTATATTATAAGAATTTTTTATATTTAAATATAGAATTGTATTTTTATACTTATTATTAGAATTTACATTATTTATTTTTATCTTATAAACAGTTTTATATTCTTTAACTTCACCAATATTAATAATTGTGCCTGTGAAATACCCCTCATTTACATCTTTATATAAATTGTCATATTTATTATTCAAAATATCTAAATAAATACATGATATAAAAGACACTACAGTAAAACAAATAATAACACTTCTATTAATAAATATTTTTATATATCTATATATTTTTCTATTAGTTTTAGATATAGCCAAAAGCAATAAAATTAAAAATATATATAAAAAGACTATACTTATTTTAAAGTATAGCCCCCATATTATACCTATTATATATGCAATTATAGCAATTAAAATTGGTCGTTTCATAATTTCCTTTCGTATATTTTTAATTGCCCCCTAATTATTTAATATTCTCCTTGCAGTTATATATCTACTAGCATAATTTTTTTGACTTAACGATGATATTATAACTCCTGTTGAATAATCTGATGCCTCTATAAATTTGTTATCTCCAATATAAATGCCAACATGTCCTATTGTATTACCTGTTGTACCTAATTTTCTAAAAAGTACTAAATCTCCTTTTTGTAAATCACTTTTTTCCACATATTTTCCATTTTTAGCCTGTGCAGCTGAAGAACGGTTTAGCTTATATCCAAAGTGATTATATACATAATATGTAAGACCTGAACAATCAAATCCACTTGGTGATGTACCCCCATATTTATATTTACATCCTAAAAATTTTTTAGCATATTCAACAATGTCATCTCCAGTTACTCTACTGTTATTAGTTCTGTTAGTATTTGATGTAGATACATCTTTTTTTTCTTCTTCCTTTACTGTATTATCTGTATCTTCTTTTTTGGTTTCTGCTTCGATTTTCTCAGTTTCTTTTACATTAGAATCATCAGTATTTTCTTCTTCAACTCTAGATATATCACTTCCTCTAGAAGTTGTTTGTGTATTATTGTTATCTTCTTTTTGCTTTGTATCAGAAACTAAATCCTTAGAAACATATCCAGTATCTCCATCAACTTCTACTTCATACCAAGAATCGTCATAATCTTTTTTAATTTTCACTTCTGTATTTAACTTAAGTTTAGATACAACTTTTGAAGATGTAGATGGTTTTTCTCTTAAATTAACTGTATCATATTTTATATAGGCTACTTTTTCTGTTTGTTCATTTTGTGTATTTTCATCTTTATTATCTGAGTTATTTATATTTTCTTCATTAGATGAATCAATAACATCTTCTTCTTTTATTAAATCATTTCTAACCCAACCTTTTATACCTTGTATGTTTATATATGACCATTTATTAAGCATTTGTATTATTTCAATTTTTGTTTCATCATTTGCAGTATAAATTATACTAGCATTTATATTAGGAATTATTGATACTTTAGTAGATTTAGGAATTTTGTACTCTTTTACAAGCTGTGTACTACTTGAAACTTCTTTAGTTTCTGTATCATTATTATCTAACTGTTCATCATTATTTTCATTTTCGCTTTTATTTGCATCTTCATTTGATGTTGTATTTGAATCTTTATTATCACTTTCTTCGTTTTTTTCTTCATCAGACGTTTGATTATCTGAAGAATTATTGTTTTCTAGTTTAGCTTCATCTTTAACCTTAACATATTTACCAAAAACATATCCAGTATAATCTTTATATTTAACTTTATACCAATCTCCATCTTTTTCAATAACTTCTACTATATCATCTTGTGTAACAAAAGTTAACATATTAGAAGATGTAGAAGGCTTTTCTCTTAATTTGACTGTAATTTCATTTATTGTTCCTGTAGTTGAAGCATTAGTTTCATTTAACTTTATCATAAGTAAAATTATAATAAAAATAATTGTTGAAATTATTTTTTGTGTTTTTTTCATATATTACTCCTTTACAGTTACGCGTTTCCATATTATAAGAAAAATAATTTACTTAAACAGTATATAATTAATTAATAAAAAAGTCAATGAAGTTTGCATATCTTTTTGCTACAATATTTATATATTTTTCAAAATCAATCTCATTATTTCCGTTAGGTTTATCAGAAATAGCTCTTATGATAATAAAAGGAATATTATCTAAAAAACACACTTGAGCAATTGCAGCTCCCTCCATTTCTACTCCATCTGCACCAAAAATATTTTTTATATCATTTTTCATATTAACATTTTTGCAAAATGTATCACCAGATGCAATTGTTCCTATTTTTACTTTATAATCTAAATCTGATTTTTCTATAATATCTGTGCATTTCTTAATAAGATTTTTATCACTATAAATTTCTTTTCCAATATCAGTTATATAACCTTTTTCGTGTCCAAATGCAGTTATATCGAAATCGTATTGAACTAGTTTTTCTGCAATAATTAAATCTCCAATTTCTATATTATCATTTAAGCTTCCTGCTGTTCCTACATTAATAACATATTCAATATCATAATTATCAATCAATATTTGTGTTGTTCTTGCAGCATTTACTTTTCCAACGCCACACATAACCAATGCTACTTCTTTATTATTAATAATACCTTCAATAATTTCTAGATTATAAATTTTTTTTACATTAATAAATTTCATTAAATTTTTTATAGAAGATATTTCTTCTTGCATAGCTGCAATTATAGCAATTTTTTTCATACAACCCTTATCCTTTCACAATTTATTCATTTTATATCATATAGTTCAAAATTTTTCAAGAATATAAAAATGTTATTTATAATTAATATTATCTATTATATTTTAAACAAGTTTTTAATTTTTTTTAAATTTTCACAATCTGCAATTAAAAAAAATCAAAAAAAAGATTGACAAATCATATATATAAATAGTATAATAATTCTTGTCAGTTCAAATGCAGATGTGGCGGAACTGGTAGACGCACAGGACTTAAAATCCTGCGGTTGAATAAACCGTGCCGGTTCGATTCCGGCCATCTGCACCA
>CANQMG010000012.1 GCA_947624925.1 uncultured Clostridia bacterium
TTTTTATTATATTTCTTTTAGAATATAGCTCTCTCTCTCTCTCTCTCTCTCTCTCTCTCTCTTAGAGTATCAAGAGTTTTAAGTTTTACGTTCATCCTAGATTTTCTCCTTTGTATTTATTTTTCTTAGGCAATTTCTTCGTAGCCTGGGCAGGCACAAGACCTGCCCCTACGGATGTTTTTTATATTTTCTAATTTTTTTATTCTTTTTAATTTTTTTCCTTTGTATTTATTTTTCTTAGGCAATTTCTTCGTAGCCTGGGCAGGCACAAGACCTGCCCCTACGTTTTTTTACATTTTGGCTAAGAACCCCCAGTCAGCCTTTGGCTGACAGCCCCCTTATTAAAGGGGCTTTTGACCTGCCCATACGAGTCTGCCTAAACCATCTTTTACTGTATTATGAAAATGTTTTAGAAATTTTATTCATCTATAAAATTAAAGTCATCCTTAAACTTTTCTTTAAAAATTTCGAATATCTTATTTAATGTTTCATCATCTTCAACACTTACATATGATTCTTCATCTTCTGAGCCTGCATCCTCTACCCTTAAAATTACAACTTCGCCAGCATCTTCTTCCTCTTCTTCTATAGGTAATAAAACAACATATTCTTCTCCTTCATAATCTATTAAATCTAAAAATTCAAATTCAACCTCTTCTCCATTTTCATCATTTAATACTATTATGTTATCTAATTCCTCATCCATTTCAACATCATCTAATTCATTTTCGTCCATTTTTTTCTCCTTTCAATTTAATTATATATTAATTGTATTTCTACAACATTAATGACTTGTTTTATTTATATACATTTCTAGTATATATACAGCTGATATTGTATCTACAATATCTTTCTTCTTTTTTTTATTAATATTAAGATCATTCATAGTTTTATGAGCTGCAACTGTTGTTAATCTTTCATCTATTGTTTCAATTGCAACTTTGTTAAATTTACATTTTAATTTGTGTATAAAGTTATTTGTAATATCTGCTCTATATGAACTAGTTCCATTCATATTATATGGCATACCAACAACAAATGTATCTATTTCATATTTATTTAAAATTTCTTCTAGCCTTTTTAAAACAATTTTATCATTATTATTATGTTTTATTGTTTCCAATCCTTGAGCAGTTATACCTAATTCATCTGTTATAGCAATTCCAACTCTGTTATCACCATAGTCTATACCTAATTTTCTCATATTAATCATCTAAACCTATATAATTTTTTACCATTTTTTCTAATAATTCATCTCTTTCTATTTGTCTTATTATATTTCTAGCATCATTATAACTTGTAATATATGTTGGATCACCAGATAAAATATAACCAACTATCTGATTTATAGGATTATAACCTTTTTCCATTAATGCTTGATAAACCTGTTTTAATATTTCTCTTGCTTTAATATTTTTATCTCTTTCTATATTAAAACTCATTGTTTTATCTAAATTCATTTACTCCTCCTTTTATTTAGTTTACTTTTAACTAAATACTATTGATTTCACTTTCTTGCTTATCTACATTATCTAGATATTCTTCTAGTTTTTTATTTAAGCTTTCTAATGCTGTTCCTTTATAATATGTAGAAATAACAAAATTTATTTTTGGTTTAGCAATTTCTTTTATTACTTTTTTCTTGTCTTTCTTTTCATACTCTACTTCTATATTTTCTATATTCTTTTTTAAATCTTCTAAAAATCCAGCAGCACCATCTATTTCTATTCCAGAAAATACTATTACGAATTTAGGTCCCATATATCTAACAAATAAATATTCATCTGAAATATTTTCTTTAATAAATGAAGTAACCTCAGTGATTATTTTATTTCCTATACTTCTACTAAATTGTTCATTTATTTCTTCTAAATTAATAATTTTAAACATACATACTGTGGATGTAGCATATTTATCTATTATTTTTTTGCCATTTCCATATAAATATTCAGATGTTGTTAATTCTGAATATAAATCCTGTCTTGGTAGACTTTCCACAACACTTTGATATGATACAGTTTTTATTACAGATAGTATATTATCTTTTACAACCTCTAAAATTGTAGTATCAATATTATCAAATGCATGAGGTATACCATTTTCTAAAATCCAATAACCAATGTATATATTATCTATATACAATGGGAAAAAGATTGCAGATTTTGCTCTACCAAATTCTAATTTTTGATATGGTAATCTTTCTGAGTCTTTATTTACAGTTATATATTTTGGTTTAGCCATAGCAATACTATCTTTAAATATTTCTTCATTTTGAAGATTTTTTAGTGTATCCCAATGTTTTTCATTAACGTTTGTTGCCTTTATTTCATATTCTGCACCATTAAAAATTACAATTGTTGAGTATTTTATATCATATTTTTCAATCAAAATATCATTTATTTTTTTAATTTTTTCATCAACACTGCTTTCTTCACCTATGGTATTCATAAATTCCTGTAATACATTAAGACTAGTGACTCTTTGCTTTATACCACGTAGATTTTTAATATTTTTATTTATTCTATAATTATAATATGTTAATAATATTATTACAATTAATAATATTGCAATTACCAATCCTTCCAAAAAATCACCTCTTAATATACACTAATATTGTTTCTTCATTTGCTCCAATGTATTATTTATATCAACAGAAAATCCATTATTATAATTATTATAGTTATTATAGTTTTTTGATTTATTATTTAAAAGTGGATATACCATATTTCCTAAATTTGATAATTGTTCTTTAAATACTTTTGAATAACCATTTAAAGATACTTCACAGTTTACAACTCCTTCTAGATATCTTGTATATGTTTGTTCATCAAAAGATATTTCACAATATTTAACTGTATCTCTACTAAATAATTCTGTCATAAATGACATTGCAGGATCATTATAATTAGATAATCCTCCAATTATAGCTTTACTGGTTATGCCCCTCATTTTAACAACCTTATTTAATACAATTCTTATTTTTTCTTGTTTTAATATTTCCTTTGCTTTTAAATCTCTTAAAAAAGCAGTCATTGGTTGAATTGTAAGTATATCAAAACTTTGAACTACATATATTTCTTGAGAAATATTAAATGTTTCTATAGGTGTATTAAAATCGCAATCAATTAATATCAATGAATAATTTTTAATTAATGTAGCAATAATTTCACTAATTTGAAAATTAAAATTAGAATCAGGAAGTGACGTATATACATCAAGATTTTTATTAATTGGAATTCCTTTTGCAACACCATCTTTTAAATTTCTCATTGAGTCAAAAGCTATATTTCTTAATTTTTCATCATTATTTGTATATATATAATATGAATTTTTATTTGTAGTTAAATCTAATATTGCAGTTTTTATTGACATATTTGATATAAGCTGTGCTAAATTATTTACTAAAAATGATGTTCCATTTTTGGATGTTCCTACAAAAGAAACAATCTTTTTTTCTTTTGTTAATAATCCACCATATAAATCATTTGAATACGATGTTACATTTTCTACATTTGTTATCTCACTTGAATTATTATATGAATTATTTACATTACCAAGATTATCTAATTCGTCATCATCATCATTGTTTATTTCTGAAAAATTATTGGAAATATTATTATTTGTGTTAGGTAAAAATGATGTATCATCATCTAAGTCATCATCTACCCCTGGTAAAATATAATCATCATTACTTGTATTTTGGTTATCATCAAATCCAGGTAAAAAATTTGCATCTCCTGTATCAGTTATATCAGCAATTTCATTACCAACACCTGGTAACATATCATCTTCTTCATTTATAATTGCACTTTGTACTTCTAAATTTTCAAGATCATCTTCAAATGAATCATTTTCATCTAAATCATCTTGCCATAATTTTAATAAGTCATTTTCCTCATCTTTTGGCTCATTAGTCTTTTTATTATTTAATTGAGTATTTATATCATTTACAGATTCTTTAACTATCTGTGGCTGATCAATTGTATTTACAGCTTGTACTACTTTTTTAGGTCTTCCTCTGCCTTTTTTTGCAACTGGTTCTATTATTGCATTTTCTTGTTTTTGTGATTCTAAAACCTGACTATTGCTTTCTTTAATATTGTTTTCTTGCTCATCTGCATTTAGCATAACTTCTTGTTCAACTACTTTTTTAGGTCTTCCTCTTCCTTTTTTTGTAATAGGATTTACATCTTCTTGTTCTGGTGTAGTATTTGTTATATTGTTATTTGTTTTTAACAATTCATTATTAGAATTTGCAGACTGTTTAACTGGTTTAATTTTCTTTACATTTTGTATATTCAATGCAGTAGGTACAACTATTGGCTTACCTATCTTTTGTTTTTGAGTATTGCTCTCTATAAATCCAATTTTTAGTCCATCATCTTTATTCATTTCTTTTTGAACATTTTTTACAGATTTAATTCCGCTAAATGTCATTATAGATTGATATTTAGGTGAACTAGCCTCTAAAACAGCTTTTACATTTAGTGGTAAAAATTTAATAATTATTTTTAATTGTGCATCTGTATATTGTGCAGCAATACTATTAAAACTCTCTACAAACTTTTCTTGATTGTTTCCTAATTTTCTATAATGTTCTAAAATATTTTGTATTTCTACTTCACTAACACTATCTTCATTTTCAGATTGATAATTTACTTCTTCTGACTCAATTTTATAATATAATTTTGCATCTTTTTTGCTACGTGGTTTATTTAATAATTTACATATTTCTGAAATCTTTCTATCTTGTCCAATTAATACATTATATATTCCAAGTCCAAATAATTTTACAAGTATTGGCTCAGACTTTGTTCTTCTCTCTATTGATATAAGTATTATAGGAATATCATTTCCCATATTATTAGCTTCGTCACTTATTCTATCTAATTTTTCAAAAATAAATTTATCAACCATCTCATAATTGTTATTAGCAAATGGCTCTAAATCCTCGCTAATTACAATTCTATCATAAGATTTATCTCTTTGTAATTCTTTTAAAATTGCATTAAAATAATAAACATTTTTATATGAAATAATTTCCTTATAATCCTTTTGGTACCTTTTTACAATTTGACTTGATATTTCTTCATTATTTACAGCAAACAATACCTTCATTTGTTAACCCCTCCAACTTTTTACTACTACAGCAAATATAAGTGGCAATACTTGACATATTACAAATAATGTAACAAAAACTATAATAAGCTTGAATCCTCTATCTCTAACATCAAGTTTTCTAATTCCAATAATATATTGATAAATAGCTCCTACGACTATTCCAATAAAACAAAATGGTATACTGTAAATTCTGACTTTTGATAATATGAAAGCTGTTAATCCGTATGCTTCTGAACCATATGATTTATTATAATCTTCTAAATTTTTTTTCTCCTTTTGTGCAATTTTTACAAATTGATTATCATCTGAATTTTCTATCGTTGTTGCATATACGGTTGAAAATGTTACAAACAATGTTAATACAATTAATAAAGTAATAAATATCTTCTTCATTATATATATATTCCTCCATTTATATAATAAAACACAATTACTTTATATATCATACACTACAATTAATAAAATAGCAAGTTTTTATGAACGTTTTTTTTAATTTTCTTTTCAATACTTTATGCATATTTTTTATTTCTACAATTTTTTTATTTACATTATTTTAAAATTAATTCATTTCCATTATAATCTATGTTTATTGTTGAATTTGGTAAAATTTCTTGTAGTAAAATTTTTTTGCCGATTAATGTTTCTAGTTCTTTTTGTACAAATCTTTTTAAAGGTCTTGCTCCATATACTGGATTATATCCATTTTCTATAATATAATTTTTTGCTTTATCTGTTAAATTTAATTTTAAATGCTTATCTTCCAATCTTTTTTCCAAATCTATTATTAACAAATCTAATATTTTTTGAATTTGCTCTTTGTTTAATGGTTTATAGAATATTATTTCATCTAATCTATTTAAAAATTCCGGTCTAAAACTTTGTTTTAAAAGTTTATTTACTTCTTCTTTTGCTGAATCAGATATTTCACCATTTTCATTTATTCCTTCTAATATATAATCTGAACCTAAATTAGAAGTTAATATTATAACAGTATTTTTAAAATCTACTGTTCTTCCTTGAGAATCTGTTATTCTACCATCATCTAAAACTTGTAACAAAATATTAAAAACATCTGGATGTGCTTTTTCTATTTCATCAAATAATATAACACAATAAGGTTTTCTCCTTACGGCCTCTGTAAGTTGACCTCCTTCTTCATATCCAACATATCCTGGAGGTGCACCAATTAGTCTTGAAACAGAATATTTTTCCATATATTCAGACATATCTATTCTTACTATATTGTGTTCATCATCAAATAAACTTTCAGCTAGTGCCTTAGCAAGTTCAGTTTTTCCCACACCTGTTGGACCTAAGAATAGAAATGAACCTATAGGTCTTCTAGAATCTTGTATTCCTGCTCTAGAACGAATTATTGCATCTGTTACCTTTCTTACTGCCTCATCTTGTCCAATTACTCTTTTATGAAGTATTTTATCCAAGTTTATAATTTTATCTCTTTCACTTTCCATTAATTTAGATACAGGAATTCCTGTCCATCTACCAATTATTTTAGCAATTTCATCTTCTGTTATTTTATTTCTAAGCAAGCTAGTATTGTTTTCTGCTTTTTCTGCATTTTTTTCTTCTGTTTCTAATAATTTTTGTAGTTCAGGTAATTTACCATATTTAAGTTCTGCCGCTTTATTAAGTTCATAATTTCTTTCTGCTCTCTCTATTTGTGCATTAACACTTTCTATTTCCTCTCTTAGTTTTTGTACTTTAGAAATACTTTCTTTTTCATTTTCCCATTTTGCCTTCATTTCATCAAATTTTGACTTAAATTCTGCTATTTCCTTTTGTATATCATCTAATCTTTTCTTAGAAAATTCATCTTTTTCCTTTTTTAGAGCTGTTTCCTCAATTTGAAGTTGCATTATTTTATGTGATATCTCGTCTAATTCTGTTGGCATTGATTCCATTTCTGTTTTTATCATAGCACATGCTTCATCTATTAAATCTATTGCTTTATCTGGTAAAAATCTATCTGATATATATCTATGTGAAAGAACTGCTGCTGCAATTATTGCACTATCTGCAATTTTAACTCCATGAAATACCTCATATCTTTCTTTTAATCCTCTTAATATAGATATAGTATCTTCTACTGTTGGCTCATCAACCATAACAGGTTGAAAACGTCTTTCTAAGGCAGAATCTTTTTCAATATATTGTCTATATTCATTTAATGTTGTTGCACCTATACAATGTAATTCTCCCCTTGCAAGCATTGGTTTTAATAAGTTGCCTGCATCCATTGCTCCATCTGTTTTACCAGCACCAACTATAGTATGAAGTTCATCTATAAATAATATAATTCTTCCTTCGCTTTTCTTTATTTCACTAAGAACTGCCTTTAATCTTTCTTCAAATTCGCCTCTGTATTTCGCACCTGCCACTAATGCACCCATATCTAAGGAAAATATAGTACAATTTTTTAGTCCTTCTGGTACATCTCCTTTAACAATTCTTATTGCTAATCCTTCAGCAATCGCTGTTTTTCCTACGCCAGGCTCTCCTATTAAGCATGGATTATTTTTAGTTTTTCTAGATAGAATTCTTATTACATTTCTTATTTCATCATCTCTACCTATTACTGGGTCCAATTTTTGCTTTCTTGCAAGTTCTACTAAATCTGAACCATATTTTTTCAAAGCATCATATGTTGTTTCTGGATTATCAGTTGTTACTCTTGTGTTTCCTCTTACTTCTAAAAGTACTTTTAAAAATCTATCTTTAGTAATATTAAATTCTTTAAATATTCTTTCAATATTCTTATTTGGATTATCAATTAATCCAAGCATTATGTGTTCAACAGATATATACTCATCATTCATTTTTTTTGCAGCGTTTTCTGCACTAGTAAGGGCTAAATCTACATCTTGTGATATATACATCTTTCCGGTTTCTCTTGCTCCGCCAACTATTTTTGGTTCATTTAATACACTTTTTTCTACTTCCTTTTCAAACTCATTGCTTACCTTCATTTTGGTTATCAATTCTTTTATTAAGCTATCTGTTCCAGAAATTAATGCAAGTAATAAATGACATTGTTCAACCTGTGAATTTTGATTTTCTATTGCTAAATTTTGAGAAGTCTGAATTACCTCTAAAGATTTTTGTGTAAATTTTTGTAAATCCATAATAATCTCAACCTCCTTATTTATTTTTATTATTATGTAAAAATATTAGCACTCTATTATATAGACTGCTAATATTTTATACCTTTTTATTATGAAAGTCAACATTTTCTCTACAAAATTCACATTATGTTCACTTAAGCTAACAATTCTTTTACAATTTCATTAATTAATTTTCCATCAGCACTTGCGCCAAATGTAGCTTTTGCAGTTTTCATTACATTTCCCATATCTTTCATTGAAGTAGCACCTAGCTGTGTAATAATTTCTTTTAATTTTTCTGTTAATTCTTCTCTAGTTAATTGCTTTGGTAAATATTCGTTTAATATATTAATTTCTTCATTAGCTTGATTTAATAAATCTTCTCTTCCTGCTTTTTGGAAGTCTGCTATAGAATCATTTCTTTTCTTAACTTCTTTTGCAATTATTTCTAATATTCTATTGTCGTCTATTTCTATTCCACCATCTTTTTCAACTTGTAATATTGCAGCTCTTACCATTTGTATTACGTTTTTCCTTATTACATTTTTATTCTTCATAGAATTTTTCATATCTTCTAATAATTTTTCCTTTAACATAAATACCTCCTATAAAAAAATTTATTAAATAATAATTTTATTTTCAATATATCATCCTAGTGAATGTAGAGGCAGGACTTGTGCCTGCCCAATCTTTAAAAGAATTGCTATATCTTATTTAATATCATTATAATATTTTATTCGTAATGTCTATGCTGTTTCTTCTTTTCTTTTTGCAACAACTTTCTTTTTTCTTATTTCAGTTTTTTCTTCTTTAATAACTTTATTTTCATTTTCTACTATTTTAGGCTTTGAATTGTTTTCAACTGTATCTTTTGTTATTATACATTTTTCAATTTTAGGATTTGAAGGTATTTCAAACATAACATCTCTCATTATATCTTCTAATATAGAACGTAATCCTCTAGCACCTGTATTTCTTTGAATAGCTTTATCTACTATTAAATTTATTGCATCATCTTCAAATTCAAGTTCTACATTATCCATTTCAAATAATTTTTTGTATTGTTTTACTAAAGCATTTTTAGGTTCTGTAAGTATTTTTATTAAAGTTTGTCTATCTAACTCTTTTAGAGTTGTAACTATTGGTAACCTTCCCACAAATTCTGGAATCAACCCAAACTTTAATAAATCTTGTGGCAAAAGCTGTTCATATACTTTATATTTATCTAATTTTTTCTTGCTTTCTATTTTTGCTCCAAATCCTATAGATTTTTGTCCTATTCTATCTTCTATAATTTTATCTAAGCCTTCAAAAGCTCCTCCACATATAAATAATATATTTTCTGTATTAATTTGAAGAAATTCTTGATGTGGATGCTTTCTTCCTCCTTGTGGTGGAACTGACGCAACTGTTCCTTCAATAATTTTTAATAGTGCTTGTTGAACTCCTTCTCCACTTACATCTCTTGTTATAGATGGATTTTCGGATTTTCTTGTTATTTTATCTATCTCATCTATATAAATTATACCTTTTTGAGCAAGCTCAATATCATAATCTGCAGCTTGAATAAGTTTTAGTAAAATATTTTCTACATCTTCTCCAACATATCCTGCCTCAGTAAGTGTTGTTGCATCAGCTATAGCAAATGGAACTTTTAAAATCCTAGCTAAAGTTTGAGCAAGTAATGTCTTACCACATCCAGTAGGTCCAAGCAATAATACATTACTTTTTTGTATTTCAACATCTGGATTTAAATCTTCATTATTTATTCTTTTATAATGATTGTATACTGCAACTGCTAAAGTTTTTTTAGCATTTTCTTGACCTATAACATAATTATCTAATATATTTTTTATTTCTTGTGGATTTAATAATTTTTCTTTATTATTTAATATATATCTTTCATCATCTTCTTCAAAATATTGTTCATCTATAATATTTTTACATAATTCAACACATTCATTACAAATGTATACACCTGGTCCAGCAATAATTTTGCTAACACTTTCTTGTGTTTTGCCACAAAACGAGCATTTAATATTTTTTGGTATATCACTTTTTTTTGCCATTTCTATCTCCTTAAAATTTTATATATTATCATTTGTTATTTTCTTTCATCTAATATTCCATCTATTAATCCATATTCTAGTGCTTGTTTAGCTGTCATATAATTATCTCTTTCTGTATCTTTCTCTATTGTTTCTAAGCTTTGACCTGTTCTTTCACTTAAAAGTTTGTTTAACTTTTCTCTTGTTCTTACCATATGATCTGCATGTATTTTTATTTCTGTAGTTTGACCTGAAAGCCCTCCTCCACCAATTAATGGTTGATGTATTAAAATTTCTGCATTTGGTGTTGCAAATCTTTTTCCCTTAGTTCCAGATGCAAGTAAAACTGCACCCATACTTGCTGCTAATCCCACACATATAGTAGATACAGGGCATTTAATATAATTAATTGTATCAACTATAGCCATACCATCAGTAATAGAACCTCCTGGGCTATTTATATATAAAGATATTTCTTTATCAGGATCTTCAGATTCTAGAAAAAGTAGCTGAGCTACTACTAAACTTGCAGAAGTAGGATTAACATCTTCTGCTAAAAAAATTATTCTATCCTTTAAAAGTCTTGAGAATATATCATATGATCTTTCTCCTTTACTTGTTTGTTCAATAACATATGGTACTAAACTATTTTCTAACATTTACATTACCTCCTAATTTTATATAGGCAAGCTCTATTTTGGCCTGCCTTTATGTTTATTTCTATTTTATTTTTGCATTAGATACTATAAATTCTACTACTTTTTCATTTTTTATACTATCTTCTACATATTTAACAAATTGTTCGTTATTCTTTAACTCGTCTTCAGTTTTTCCATAAGTTGTAGCCATTTCTTTTATTTTACTATTAACTTCATCTTCTGTAGGAACAATATTTTCTTCTTTTATAATTGCTTCTAAAGCTAATCTTGTTTTTACAGAAGTAGTTGCTTGTTCTTCATTTTCCTTTTTGAATTCATCCATAGTTTTATTAATCATTTTTAAATATTGGTCAAATTTCATTCCTTGATACATTAATCTTGTTTCTATATCCTTAACCATATTATCTAGTTCTGTTTCTATCATACCAGATGGTATTTCTACTGTAACAGCATCTGTAACAGCTTTAATTGCTGCCTCTTCTGTTTCATATTTAGCTCTATTTTTATTTTCTTCTTCTAATTTTTCTTTAATACTATTTTTTAATTCGTCAAGAGTATCAAATTCACTTGCATCTTTTGCAAAGTCATCATTTAATTCTGGAAGTTCTTTTTTCTTTATTTCATGTAACTTTATTTTAAATACAGCATCTTTACCTTTTAGTTCTTCTGAAAAATACTCTTCTGGGAATTTTACATTAATATCTTTTTCTTCTCCTGTTTTCATTCCTATAATTTGTTCTTCAAAACCTGGTATAAATGTATTACTTCCTATTGTTAACTCATGGTTTTCTGCTTTACCACCTTCAAATGCTTTGCCATCTACAAATCCTTCAAAATCAATAACAGTTATATCTCCATTTTCTACTGGTCTATCTTCTACTGCAACTAATCTTGAATTTCTATCTTGCATATGTCCTAATTCATGATTAATATCTTCATCAGATACATTATACTCAACTTTATCTAATTGTATACCTTTATATTTTCCTAATTTTACTTCTGGCTTAGTTTGTACAACTGCTGTAAATATTAAATCTTGTCCTTTTCCAATTTGTGTAACTTCTATATCTGGCTTGCTAACAGCCTCTATATTGTTTTCTTTTAACTCTCTTTCGTATTCTTCAGGTACAACTTCATTAAAAGCATCTTCATAGAAAATTTCTTTTCCATAGTATTTTTCAACTATTTGCATAGGTGCTTTTCCCTTTCTGAAACCTGGAATATTAAAATATTTAGCACTTTTTGAATATACTGATTTTATAGCATTATCAAATTTTTCTGCTTCAATTTTAAATTCTAATTTTAACTCATTGTTTTTTTCTGTCTTTTCAACTTTAATACTCATTTAATTCATCCTTTCGATTTTATAATTATAGCTTTTATATTATATCACGTTATTTACATTTTTCAAGTATTTTATTTCAAAAAGTAGACAAAGCAATGAAAAATAGAGGAAAATTATATTTTCCTCTTTTAAATTTATTATATTAATTAAATCTATAAAAATTTAAATTTTAATAACAATTTATAATTTAATATTTTTTAAAATAAAATTTTATGGTTTAACAATCTGGGTAATTTTTTTGAGCCTGGGCAGGCACAAGACCTGCCCCTACGTATTTTTAATATTTCTATGTGTTTTATGGAAATAAAAATTCTTATTATTCTATTTTTTAAATTTATTTATATATTTTTTTCCTTCTTAGGTTTATTCCATGATATATAATCACATGATGTGGGATTATTCTCACATATATAATAATTTCTTCTTTTTTTAGATTTTTTTACTTGTATTTTTCCACCACATTTTGGACATGGTACATCAATCGTATTTATAATAGGTTTTGTATTTTTGCATTCTGGGTATCCTGGGCAGGCTAAAAATTTTCCAAATCTTCCATATTTAACTACCATCATTCTTCCACATTTATCACAAGGTACGTCTGATACTTCTTCTTCTAATTCAACATGTTCTAATTCTTTCTCAACTTTTTCTAGTGTTTTTGAAAATGGATTATAAAATTCATTTAAAACTTTTTTCCATTCTAATTTTCCTTCAGCCACATCATCAAATTCTGATTCCATTTGAGCTGTAAATTCTTCGTTTACTATATCTGAAAAATTCTCTATTAATAATTTATTTACAACTTTTCCTAAATCTGTTGGAATTAGTTGTTTTTGATTTTTTTCTATATATCTTCTTTCTAATATTGTAGTAATTGTAGGAGAATACGTACTAGGTCTTCCTATTCCTTTTTCTTCTAATGCTTTTACAAGGCTTGCCTCTGTAAATCTTGCCGGTGGTTGTGTAAAGCTTTGTACTGTATTTATTTTTATTTTATTTAATTCTTCATTTGCTTCTAATTCTGGTATTTTAGTATTTTTATCTTTTTCTTCATCTTCATTATCCCCAGATTCTACATATAAAACCATAAATCCCTTAAATTTTAGTGTTTGTCCGCTTGCTCTAAAATTATACTTATTAGCTTCAATTTCAATAGATGTTGTGTTATATATAGCTTGTGACATTTGGCTTGCAAGAAATCTATTATATATTAATTTATATAATTTATATTGATCATTGGTAAGATCTTGTTTTATTTGGTCTGGATTTAAATCAATATTTGTTGGTCTTATTGCCTCATGAGCATCTTGAGCATCTTGTTTAGTTTTATAATATCTATTTTCATAATATTCTTCTCCATAAGTATGCTCTATTTCTTTTTTTGCAGCAGCTCTTGCAACTTCAGATATTCTAGTAGAATCTGTTCTCATATATGTTATTAAACCAATGTGACCTCTATCAGATATTTTTACCCCCTCATAAAGTCCTTGCGCTACAGACATTGTCTTTTTTAATGTAAATCCTAATTTTCTTGATGCCTCCTGTTGCATTGTACTTGTTGTGAAAGGTGGAGCTGGTGTTCTTTTTTTTGTTCCATTTTTTACATCTTTTACAAAATATTTAGCATTTTCTATTTCTTTTAATACATTATCTACTTCTTCTTTATTTTTTAATTCTATCTTCTTATTTTCTTTGCCATATAACTGTGCTTCAAATTCCTTTTTTTCCTTATTTGATAAAATAGCATATATATTCCAGTATTCTTCAGGAATAAAATTTTCTATTTCATTTTCCCTATCTACAATAAGCTTTACAGCTACAGATTGTACCCTTCCAGCAGATAGCCCCTTTCTAACTTTTTTCCATAGAAGTGGACTAATTTTATATCCAACTATTCTATCTAATACACGTCTTGCTTGCTGAGCATCTATTAAATTTTTATCTAAATTTCTAGGCTCTTTTATTGCTTTTTTTACAGCATCTTTTGTAATTTCATTAAATGTTACTCTACATTTTTCATCTTCTGATATTTCTAATATATGAGCTAGATGCCATGCTATTGCTTCTCCTTCACGGTCAGGGTCAGTTGCAAGGTACACTATTTTTGAATTTTTAGCATCCTTTTTTAGAGATTTTATTAGGTCACCTTTTCCTCTAATATTAATATATTCTGGTTCAAAATTATTTTCAATGTTAACTCCTAATTTTGACTTTGGTAAATCTCTTATATGACCCATTGAAGCAACCACCTTAGTATTTCCACCTATAAATTTTTTTATAGTATTGGCTTTTGCTGGTGATTCCACAATAATTAATTTATCTGACATTCGTAACCCTCCTATTGTTTTTGTTTAACTATTTTATACTATATAAATAAAAGTTGCAATAATAAAATATCATTTTATTTATTTTTTTCATCCTTAAAATGCAACATATTTTACAAAAATATAGCTATCTAAAATATAATAAACCATTTTTAATTAAATATCAAAATAAATTTATTATTTTTTAGATAGCCTTCCCATTTTTACTAACACTTATTATAAAAATAATCGTCTATTATGTATTGTGCTGCTACAGGTGTTACTTTGTTATTTTTCATTAAATTTAATACTTCTTTTAATTGTTTTTCACTTTGTGTTATATTGCATAATTCTATAGATTCAATTTTTACTTCTTCTGCATATTCAGTTTTTATTATTTCTATACCATAAAATACTTTACTTATATTTTCTTCATTTTCACTTTGGATTTTGTAATATTCTAATTTTACCGGATAATTTTTACCAATTTCATTTAGTTCATCTTTATTCATAAAAGTGCCTGCATAAAAGCATTTCATCCAAACTCCCCTTTCTTATATTTAGCATAAAAAAGAGGTATATGAATACATCTTTTCTATTTTAAACAGCTATACTCATCACTATACATCATCTTTTACAATTGGGCAACTACTTTTATGCGCATCATTCGACATATTATGGCTATATGTAATACAAAAATGCAAGAACTTTCAAAATAACTGAATATTCTTGCATTTGTAATTAAACTTTAAAATACTAGTAATATTAATGTAATAATTTTTCTATTTCCTTATATATTTTGTCTTGAACATCTTTTTGTGCTACAATACCACTTTTCTGGCTCATACTTTTTAACATATCCTTATCTGTTATTAATTCTGTTATAAATTTATTTAAATTAATACTCTCCAGTTCTTTATTTAAAATCATCTTTGCTGCACCAATGTTAACTAAAACTTTCGCATTATATTCTTGATGATTTTCTGATACATTTGGAAGAGGTATAAATATAGCAGGTTTTTCTACGGTTGATACTTCTGTAATTGTCATTGCACCACTTCTACACATAACCAAATCACAAATATTTAACATTTCTTCCATATTATATATATATGGAAAAATTTTTACATCTTTAATATTATCTATATTAATATTTTCTGTTTCTAATTCCACTTTTATAGCATCATATTGATTAGGCCCTGTAGCCCATATTATTTGATACTGCAAATCATATTTATTTTTAATAATATTTAAAATTGCATCATTTATAGCCTTAGCACCCTGGCTACCTCCAAATACTAAAAGTACAGGCTTTGTACCTTTTAAACCTATATTACTTAATATCTGTTGTTTTTGTTTATCAGATATATATTGTTTTTTTGTTTTTACAGGTGTGCCAGTTAAAACAATATTTTTAGCATTTTTTATTCTATTTCTTGCCTCCTCAAAACCTATTAATATTGTATCTGTTTTTTTAGCTAATAATTTAACAGCTTTTCCAGGAAATGCATTACTCTCATGTAACATAGTTGGTATTTTTAATTTATGTGCTGCAGTTATTACTGCTCCACAAATATATCCTCCTGTACCAATTACAATATCTGGTTTAAAATCTTTTATGATTTTTTTTGCCTGACCAAATCCTTTTATGGTTTTTGTCATCTTTTTTATATTATCTATGTTTATTTTTTTGCTAAGTCCATATGCATCTATTGTTTTTAATTCATAACCTGCTCTTGGTACTAAATCATTTTCTAGCCCTCTTGTTGTACCAATAAATATTATTTTAGAATTTGGTTGTTCTTCCTTTATTTTGTTTGCTATTGCAATTGCTGGATTTATATGTCCTCCTGTTCCAGCAGCAGCTATTACTACTCTCATATTATTCCTTTCTCTTATAATTTATATATTTTTTAAACCTTATTTCCTGCTCTCGATATATTGAGTAAAATACCGGACTGAACATAGTAATATTAATAATGCTGTTCCACCATAACTAAAAAATGGTAGTGACATTCCTGTATTAGGCATTGATGATGTTACAACTGCGATATTTATAATTGCTTGAAGTCCAACAAGAGATGTTATTCCTACTGCAATTAAACTGCCGAACATATCAGGTGCTCTCATTGATATTAGTATTCCTCTCCATACAAATATGGCAAATAGCACTATAACAATAAAACAACCTACAAATCCTAGTTCTTCTGCTAATATAGAAAATATAAAATCATTATGTGGTTCTGGTATGTACAAATATTTTTGCGTACTATTTCCAAGTCCTACTCCAAAAAGTCCACCAGAGCCAATTGCGTATAAACTTTGTATAACCTGCCAGCCTGTTCCAGTAGAATCTGACCATGGATCTAAAAAGTTTATAATTCTATTAATTCTAAATTTTCCTTCACCAGTAAATTTAGCCATCAAATATAATCCTATACCACCAAGTGTTGCACCAGCAGTTCCAAATGTTAGGAAGTACCTAAACTTTACTCCTGCCATTAACATCATTACAGATATAATCATTATTATAACCAATGTAGCACTTAAGTGATTTTGTACAAATACTAGTATTGCTACTACTGGTATTAACCATATAAATGAATATATAAATCCTTTTAATAATTCATCTAATGAATCTCTTCTATTAGATAATAATGCAGCATAAAAAATAATTAAGCCTATTTTTGCAACTTCAGATGGCTGGAATGTAACAAATCCAAGGTCTATCCATCTTTTTGCTCCAGCTACTTCATGCCCAATAAATGCAACTGCCCCCAATAATATAAGAGATGCAATATATATTATTTTATAAAATTTCTTATATATTTTATAATCTATTTTTGAAATTATAAGCATTAATATAATTCCAACTACTCCACAGAATGCTTGCGTTTTTACATAATAATAACTACTTCCTGTTTCTGCTAATGAAGATGGTGAGCTTGCAGATAATACCATTACTATACCTAATGATAACATTACTAAAACATCTATTAGAAGTATAAAATCAAATGGTTTATCAGAATTTTTTATATTTTTTTTATTTACCTGAGTATTAGCCATTTTACCCTCCATTCTTTTTATAGAACATATCTATTTATATTACATTTAATCCTAGTATACATAGCAATAATGTTGCAATGGAGAAAACACATACAACTTTATTTTCGTTCCATCCTGAAAGTTCAAAATGATGATGTAATGGAGCCATTTTAAATATTCTTTTACCGGTCTTTTTAAAATACGTAACCTGTATCATTACAGATAAAGTTTCTAATACTGGAATTAATGCTATTATTATCAATAATAATGGCATTTTTAAATATAATGCCATACTTACAACTACGCCTCCAAGAAATAATGAACCTGTATCTCCCATAAAAACTTTTGCTGGATTTAAATTAAACATTAAAAATGCTAAACATGCACCACATACTATACTTCCAAATATAACTAATTCTTTAACATTATATATTATTCCTATAACCGTTAAACAAGTTATAATAATTGTAGTTACACTAGCAGCTAAGCCATCTACTCCATCAGTTAGGTTAATTGCATTTGTTGTTCCAAGTATAACAAAAATTGAAAATGGTATATATAACCATATAGGTAAATTTATATAAACTTTAAAAAATGGTATATAAGTTTGTGTTCCTATATTTAAGAACTTTACTAGATATACAACATATAATACTGATATTAGGAGTAAACCTATCATTTTATATGATGGTTTTAATCCTTTTGTATTTTTTAATACTAATTTTTTAAAATCGTCAACAAATCCAATTAATCCAAAACCTATTGATATTAATAATAATGGTATTAAATTTTTAGCTACTGTTGGCTCATTTGTTTTATACTGCATAAATGATAATATTGAAACAGCAATTACGCCTAATATAATTATTATGCCACCCATTGTTGGAGTTCCTTGTTTTTTTAGGTGAGATTCTGGTCCTTCTTCTCTTTCTATTTGCCCCACTTTTAATCTTTTTAATATTGGTAAAATAATAACCGCAAATACTAGCGTAGTTATAAACGATATTAATAATATCTTAATTTGGTAACTCATAATTTTTCCTCTTTCTTTTGATATTTTATATTTCAATAAGTAAATTATTAAATAAATATACTTTATTTCTTTCTTTTCTTTGCTTCTTCTACAACTTCTTTTGCTAATTCTTTTACTATTTTTCTTTCATCAAATGGATTTTTTACCTTATTTATTTCCTGATATTTCTCATGTCCTTTTCCAGCAAGTAATACTATGTCATTATTAGATGCCATTTTAATTGCTTTTTTTATTGCATCTTTTCTATTAACTATACATTCATAATTTGCTTTTGTCTTTTTTATTCCTTCTTCAATTTGATTTATTATTTTTTCTGGATCTTCTGTTCTTGGGTTATCTGAAGTTATAATTGTATAATCTGCACATCTTCCTGCAATTTCTCCCATAATAGCTCTTTTACTACTATCTCTATCTCCTCCACATCCAAACACACATATAACTCTACCTTTTGTATAAGAACATAGCGTTTTTAATATGCTTTCTAAGCTTTCTGGTGAATGAGCATAATCAATCATAACAGGTATATCTTTTTTATTTTCCACCATTTCACTTCTACCTGGAACTTTTATATTCTCTAATGCTTCTTTAATATTTTCTGGAGTTGCACCAAGCATCCTAGTTACACATATGGCTGCTAATGAATTATATACACTAAATCTACCTGGAATTGAAGTTTTAACTCGTTCATTTCTATCTTTTATTTTTACTTTAAAATCTACATATGTATTAGTAACAGTAACATCTTTTGCAGATAAATTACAGTAATTATCTATACCATAGGTTTCTATTGGATAATTTTTTATTAAATCTGGAATTTTTGCAGTATACAAATCATCTGCATTTATAATTCCATATTTACACATTTCAAATAATTTTAGTTTTTTTTCGAAGTAATCCTTTAAATCTGGATGTTCTTTAGGACTTATATGGTCTTGAGAAAAATTAGTAAATACACCTATATCAAAATCAGTACCTTCTACTCTATCTAATTTTAAACTTTGAGAAGAAACTTCCATAACTACAACATCAACTTTTTCTTCTGCCATTTGTGCAAAAATTTTTTGGAGCTTCATACTGTCTGGAGTAGTAATACTAGATTCTTCAATTATCTTATCTCCTATATATGTAGCAATAGTTCCAATAAGTCCAACTTTTTTTCCTGCCTTTTCTAAAATAGACTTTATCATAAAACTTGTTGTTGTTTTACCCTTTGTTCCTGTTATTCCTATAAGTTTAAATTTTTTAGAAGGATTACCATAAAAATTACATTCACATCTAGCTAAAACTTTTCTAGTATTTGGTGCCATTATTAAAGTAATTTCTTTATCTTTTATTTTAAATCTTTTATAATCATATCCTTCTTCAAATATAATAACCTTCGCACCATTTTCTACAGCTTTTTCTATGAAATCGTGACCATCATATTCATAACCTTTTATAGCAACAAATATACTTCCTTCTTTTACTTCTCTATAATCGCTTTCTACACTTGTTATATCTATATCAAGATTACCCTTGGCCTTTAAATCTGGTATACCTATTAGAATTTCTTTTAAATTCATAGTTTCTTTACCCACACATTACCCTTCCTTTCAAAAATCAAATATATTATATAATTAAATTTAAAATTTGTACATACTTTTTTAATTAACTTCGCATATAACTTTATTTCCAGTATTAACTTGAATACCTGGACTTGGTATTTGGCTTATAATTACATTCTCATCTTCATTATATTCCTCTGTTTGTAGCTCTATAACAAGCCCCGCTTCCTTCAATATTTTTTTTGCTTCTTTAATAGTTTTGTATCTAATATCTGGAACACTAACAGAACTTACTTCTTTTTTTTCATCTTCAGGTATATTATCTTTGTTTAATTCTAAATAAGGAAGAACTTCGCCTAAAACTTGTGATGCTATTGGTGCTGCCACAGAACCTCCTTGGGTAATTATAACAACACTATCTTAACATTAGTTAATTTGTTGAATATATTAAAAAGAGTATATAGATTAAACTGCTTTTACATCTAATTCTAATGCTCCTTTATTGTATTCTATGTACTCTAAATATCTTTTTAGCTCATCTTCAAATTTAAATTTTATCGTTATATCTCCATTTTCTTTTACATATATACAGTCTATTAATTCAATCAAGATATCTCTTGATAATTCTGTAATACCTTTTTGTTTTCTAAATCTTTCTATCCATTCACTCTGTGATTTATTTTTTATCTCATATTTTTGTTTTTCTGTTTGCAGAACTTCTATATTCTGTCTTAATCTTTCAATATCATTTTCGTACTTTTTCTTGTATTCCAAATATTCATCTCTTGTTATATCTTCATTCTTCCAATCTTCATAAAGTGTTTTCTTAAAATTTGAGATTTTAGAAATTTCATTTTGTTTTGCAATTATTATATTTTCCACGTTCTCACTTTTGATATTTTGAAAATTACTGTTATTTATTTGTTTTACCATTTCTTCTGTATCAATCAACAAATCAATATGTAAATTAATGGCCTTCAAAACTGCTTTCTCTAAATTTTCTTGTTTAATAGTATGTTTTGTACATAACTTTTTAGACTTTTTTCTATATGTGCTACAAATATAATATTCATATTTATTTCCACTTTTGTTGGTACTACTTTTCTTATTCATTGCACGTCCACAATCGTTACACTTTAGAAATCCCGCCCACACTGACAATTCCTTTGTTCTTTGTGATACTTTTATATCTCGTTTGCTTAATTCTTGTGCTTTTTCAAAAATTTCTTTATCTACAATTGGCTTATGTGTGCCTTCTACTCTAATCCATTCTTCTTTCGAAACATTTTCTACTTTATGTATTTTATAGCTTTTTGCTCTTCTCTTTCCCTGAACTGTAGTGCCGGCAATACACCTCATTATTTAGAATATTTCGTATAGTAGAAGGTGTCCAAGTATATGTATCATCATGTATTCCATAATTATTATAATTTTGTCCTAGGTCTAATTTCTTATGTCCGGTTGGATTTAAAATTCCTAACTCATTTAATCGGTGGCAAATTGCTATCTTACCTAATCCTAAATTAACATACCAATCAAATATTTTTCTCACAACATTTGCTGCTACTTCATCTATAACTAATTTGTGCTTATCTTTTGGCTCTTTAATGTAACCATAAGGAGGAAATGCTCCTATAAATTCCCCCTTTTTCTTTTTTCCATTTAAAGATGTTCTTATCTTTGTTGATGTATCTCTTGCATACTCATCATTAATAAGATTTTTGAATGGTACTAAAATTGTATTGGTACTTGTTGGATTTTTAAAACTATCTACAAAGTCATTAATGGCAATAAATCTTATATTGAATAATGGAAAGACTTGTTCTATATAATTTCCTACTTCTATGTAGTTTCTTCCAAGCCTTGATAAATCTTTTACAATAACACAATTGATATTTCCAATTTTCATATCTTTTAACAATCTTTGAAATGATGGTCTATTAAAATCTGTTCCTGTAAATCCATCATCAATATAAGTATCATAAACAATTAAATCATTATGTTCTTCTACAAATTCGTTTAATAACGTTTTTTGACTAGTAACACTATTACTTTCTTGTTTATCAACTCCTGTGTCATTGTCTTCTTGGGAAAGTCTAATATATAATGCTACTGACCATATTTTATTTTTTATCGTACTATTTTCCATAGAAGAATACTTTGATTTCCTTCCTGCCATTATAGTTACTTACCTTCCTTTTCTATATAATGTAATATGCTTACTAATAAATATCATCCATTTTTACCTTTTGCTTTAAAATATTAGACATACATTCACTAAAGCTTTTATTATTTTTGGAATATGACATCTCTACACACATTTGTCCAACTTTTAACTGATATATATCTTCATTTATCAATAAATCTTTCAAACTGCTGCTTTGAATTTCCAATTCACACTTTCCCTTCAACTTAAACTAATTAATTGTATGATGATAAAAATTTTTTATTACAAATTTTGAAAGTGGAAAAGGGGAAAAGGGGACGGTTCTCTTTTCCACCGTCCCCTTTTTCATAAATATTTCCTTCTTTCATACTTTTATAATATATTTTCATTATATATTACATTAAATATCAAAACAATATAATTTTTCACCTGTAGATAATACTTCTAAAAATTTTGCTCCTAATTTTTCGTAATAATTTTCCAGATCAGTCTTTAAATATAATTTATTAATTTTCCTTTTTTTAGCCTCAGACAAAATTGCATTATGAAGTATTTTAGAATAACCTTTTCCTCTATATTTTTCCTTTACATACATTGTTGCATACCATGGAGTTAAATCTTTTCTTTCATTTCCATCTGTAGGAAATATTGATATAAATCCAACAAGACTTGTATCATCTAATAATATAAGTTTGCAATAATTAATGTTCCAAAAATTTGATTTTATTTTTAAAATCTTATTTTTTACTTTTCTTTCAAATTCCTCTT
Source organism: uncultured Clostridia bacterium (assembly GCA_947624925.1). Taxonomy (GTDB): domain Bacteria; phylum Bacillota; class Clostridia; order TANB77; family CAG-508; genus HGM13634. Next base: position 23,156 of record CANQMG010000012.1, read on the forward strand.
TTGATAAATTTTTTTGTCCCCATTCCTTTTGAGTAAGAATTGCAACTTCATCTATATATTCTTCTTTATCCCTTAAATTATATATTTTTAACATATACCATTCTCCTAACAAATTTATTTAAAAAGTGGAAAAGAGAACCGTCCCCTTTTCCACCCCCTTTTCCATTCCTTATTCAAGCATATCGATTTCCTTCTTAAACTAATGCTTTCATAATATTTTCAGCAATTCTATTTATAACTGGAACAACAACACTATTTCCTGCCTGTTTATAAAGTCTGCTATC
>CANQMG010000013.1 GCA_947624925.1 uncultured Clostridia bacterium
AGGTTATCAAATAGATAAATATGTAAGATTTTGTTGTAAATCTTATAAATTTATAAATATATTATACGAGAAAGGTAAAAAAGTGAATAAAAAAAGTCCTAATCTAAAATTAAGATATAATTTAATGATGTTGCTAGTTTATATAATAGGGATAGTATTGATTATGCAACTATTCAATTTACAAATTATACATGGAGAGGAATATAGACAAACATCAAATACAAGACTTACAAGACAAAGCGTTTTATATGCAGCTAGAGGATCTATACTAGATACAAATGGAAAAGTTATTGCAGGAACTAAAATGGCATTTAGCTTGGAATTATATAAAAGCAAAATAGATAATAATGCATTTAATAATACAATATTAAAAATAATTAATATTTTAGAAAAAAATAATGATACATATATAGATAAATTTCCTATAACTAAAGATTTAAAATTTAATTTTTCAAGTGATGAGAAATTAAAAAAATGGAAAGAAACAAATAAAATAGAAGAAAATGCAACACCAGAAGAAGCAATAAATGTATTTAAAGAGAAATATGAAATAGAAAATGAAAATATTGATGATATAAGAAAAATAATAGCAATTAGATATTTAATAACTATAGAAGGGTATAGTGCAACAAAATCTATAAAAATATCAGAAGATATAAGCAAGGAAAGTGTATTAGAACTTAGTGAAAGAAATGCAGAATTTGCAGGATTAAATATAATAATAGAACCAATAAGAGAATATAAATATGGAAATTTAGCATCACATATAATTGGATATTTAGGGAAGATAACAGAAGATGAAATAAAACAGGATATAGAAAAAGAATATACTATTAATGATTATGTTGGAAGAACAGGAATAGAATATGTGTTTGAAAAATTTCTAAAAGGCGAAAATGGAATAAAGCAAATAGATATGGCTGTTGATGGATCTGTTACAGGAGAATATGTTGAAAAAGAAGCAGTTGCTGGAAATGATGTTATATTAACAATAGATATAGATTTGCAAAAGATTGCAGAAACAGCTTTAGAAGAATCAATATCAGCACTTAAAGAAGAAGGAAAAGATTCAAATTTTGGTGCAGTTGTTGTGATGGATGTTAGAACAGGTGAAGTACTATCAATGGCAAGCTATCCAAGTTATAATCCAGAGTTATTTTTAGGAAATATGAAGGAGGAAGATTGGGAAGATATAAAAAATGGAAATAAGCTATATAGTAGAGCTCTTCAAGGTTCATATGCACCAGGATCTACATTTAAAATGGTATTAGCAACTGCAGCTTTACAAGAGGGAAAAGTAACAAAAAATGAAAGAATAAATGATACAGGAGTGTATCCAGAAGGACATAATCCAGTATGTTGGTATTATACTATGTATCATAGAGGACATGGATATGTAAATGTAGAAACAGCAATACAGAAATCATGTAATTATTTTTTCTATGAAATGGGTAAAAGATTAGGAATTGATACAATTGAAAAATATGCTAGATATTTTGGATTAGGAGGAAAAACAGGTATTGAGCTTCCTAGTGAAACAAGTGGAACTCTTGCAAGGAGAGAAATAGTAGAAAATAAAGGGGAAATATGGTATTTATCAGATACTTTATCAGCATCAATAGGACAAAGTTATAATAGTTTTTCACCACTTCAAATGGCAAAATATATAAGTATATTAGCAAATGGAGGGCATCACATAGATACCACAATTATAAAAACAATAAGAAATGAAAATGGACAAGAAGGCATAAAAGAAAAAATAAAACAATATGCTAATTCAGTATTAGGAAATACCAAAGAAGATTATGAAGATATAGAAATATCAGAAGAAAATTTAAAAACAGTACTAAATGGAATGAAAATGGTTACTTCTTCAGCAGGTGGAACAGCATATTCTGTATTTAATAAATTTGGAGTCAAAGTTGGAGGAAAAACAGGATCAGCACAAGCTGGAACAAAAGTAAATGGATGGTTTGTTGGTTTTGCTCCATTTGATGATCCTCAAATTGCTGTAACAGTAATGTTAGAAGATGGATCAGAAGGAAGTTATCCAGCAACAGTTGCTAAAAAAGTATTTGAGCAATATTTTGGACTTAATAATCAAGAGGAAATGTAAAATTAAAATAAATTTTTAATTTATAGAAGGAGGAGTTAATATGATAAATATTGTAAAAATTAAATTAGAAAAAGATAATTTAACAATAAAAATAGAAGAAAGCGAATTTGGAAAAATAATTGAGGCATTAAATAAAAAAATGTTAGAGATAAAAAAATTAGCTAAAGAAGGAAATGAAGATATACTAGTAGTAGGAAATAATCTTAAGATAATAGAGCAAGAAAAAATAAAAAAACTCCTTGAATCTAAAACTGGTGCTAAAGTAAGATTTGATATTCCTAGAAAATTGGGATTACATGAAATAAAGAAAAGTTTTAATAAAGAAATACAAACTTCAGAAACAACATTTCATAGAGGTTCATTAAGATCAGGTCAAAGATTAGAATTTGAAGGAAGTATTGTTGTATTAGGAGATGTAAATGGTGGAGCAGAAGTAATTGCAAGTGATAATATTATAGTATTAGGAGTACTTAGAGGATTAGCACATGCTGGGGCTAAAGGAAATAAGAAAGCTATTATTGCATCAGCATCAATAGAATGTATGCAATTAAGAATATCAAATATAATAAAAGAGTTAGAAAAAGAAGAACAGGAAGAAACAGATGAAATAAAAACATATGCATATGTAGAAGATGATAAAATAATAGTCGAATAATTATAAAAAAGGATAAATATAAATGCATTTTTTAATTTATTTTTATATAAAAAAATGCATTTTTTATATAATAGAAAATTTTTTTGAAAATTCTATTATATAAAAATGCTAAAATAGTTATTACTTTTTGAATTTGTTTCTTTTTAGTTAAAAATTCAAATCAGCGAGAACAAAGAGCACCGAGGAACTCTGGACATATATATTTTTTAATTTAAAATTTCCAAATTTCTTACACTAGGAGAATATAATGATTTTCCAGTATAATCGAATCTTGAACCATGACATGGGCAATCCCATGTTTTATCTAAGTTATTCCAAGATAGTTCACATCCTAAATGTGTGCAAACTGGTTTTACTTTAAATATTTTTCCATTTTTATCTTTATAAACTCCAACCTTAGTTTTATTAATTGTTACAATCTTTCCTTCATCATTTTTTATATCATTCAATGTTGCAGCTGGTAAATCAAATTTATTTAAAATTAATGAATGGGAGGTTTCTTTTATCATATTACCAAATTCAGACTTGTTTTTAATAGGCTTAAACCTTGTTGATTTAAAAATATATTCATATTTATTCTCTTTTTCTAGAATTTTATCTGTAATAATATTTGCTGCAACATTTGAAGTTGTCATTCCCCATTTTTTAAATCCAGTTGCTACATACATATTAGGTAGTAAATTAGAAAAATTACCTATATATGGGATTTTATCTAATGAAATACAATCCTCAGTATTCCATTTATAAAGAACCTTAGCATCAGGATAGATTTTCTTTATTTCATCTTCTAAGAAAGAATATGAATTAGATAAATCTATTTTTGCACCAGTTTTATGTCCAAAACCACCAATAAGTGCTATTCTTTTCTTATTATAAGCAGCAGTTCTATAAGAAAAAGTTGGTGAATTGCTACTTATATACATACCTTCACATAAATTCTGCTCTGTTTCAATTGCAATCACATTTGAAGTTTGACTGTACATTTTTAAAAAATAATAACCTGGAAAGTTTTTAATTGGATAATGTGTTGCAAGAACTAAATATTTTGAAGTTACTGTATTATTTTTGGTAGAAGTAATATATTTATTTCCGCTTCGTTTTATATTATATACTTTACTATCTTCATAAATTTCTCCATTATTATTAATAATAAAATCGCATAAACCTTTTAAATATTTTCTAGGATTAAATTGAGCTTGATTAGGAAATTTAATAGCTGCTAACATATTTGGAATATTTAAAGGAATAGTGTTTAGATATTCAGCATTAAAATTAAAAGAATTAACTATATTGGTTTCATCCTTTATTTTATTCACATCATCTTCAGAAGTTGTATATACATAATTATCTTGAAATTCAAAATCACAATCAATATTATTTTCATCTATTATATTTTTTATATTTGTTATTGCATCCTGATTAGCATTAAAGTAATCTCTTGCAAAAGAAGGAGAGAAAGTATCAGCTAAATATTTGTAAAATAGACCATGCTGAGAAGTGATTTTTGCAGTTGTATGACCGCTAGCTTTCATAGCTAGTTTTTCTTTATCTAGAATAGTAGTTTTAAATCCATGTTTACAAATACTATATGCAATACTTAGTCCTGTAATTCCACCACCTATAATACATATATCAGTATCAATGTTTTTATCTAATGATTTATAATTATTCAAAATATTTGGAAAAGTATCAATCCAAAATGAACTCATAGGAACCTCCATTTTTTATGTCATAATTTATTCTTATTATTTACCAAAATATAAAAAATTAAACAAAAAAGAAACTTACCAGTGATAAGTTTCATTATTTGAAATTTTAAATCCTCTAAATAATTGTTCTAATAAAAAAATTCTTATTAATTGATGAGGAAATGTCATTTTAGAAAAACATATCTTTTCATCTGAAATTTTAAGGATTTCATCATTTAATCCTAATGTTCCTCCAATAATAAATGTTATAGAACTATTAAAATTTAATGCAATATCATCAATTTTCTTTGAGAATTCACAAGAAGAATATTGCTTGCCAGATAAATCAAGGCATATTATGTACGAATCCTTTTTTATAGTTTGTAAAATTTTTTTACATTCCCTATTTTTTATTTCAGAAATTATAGATTCATTCATTTTAGGTGGTAATTTTTCATCTGGAATTTCAGTAATTGATAAGTTGCAATATTTTGATAACCTTTTTGAATATTCATAAAATGCCATTTTTAAATAATCTTCTTTTAATTTTCCAATACATACAATTGAGATATTTAACATAAATAAACTCCTTACCCTACATCAAAAAGTTTACTAGGCTCGTATCTGCTAGCAATACTAAGATTAATTTTACTAGTATCACAATTACAATTTATTAGTTCATCAACTACACTTTTATAAGCAAGCTCTGGAAAATTATTTTCCTTGCTTAAATGTCCAAGCATTACATGTTTTAATCCATAATTACTAAGATATGCAATTGTTTTACCAGCAGAGATATTTGATAAATGACCAAAAGGTCCAGCAATTCGCTCTTTTAATTTAAAAGGATATGAACTACACTTTAATACTTCAGGTTCATAATTCGATTCTAAAAGCAGAAATGAACTATCTTTTAAATTGTTAACTATAACATTATCCATATGACCAATATCTGTAGCAACACTTATTTTTGTGTTATTGTTATAAATATTAAAACCACAAGGATTTGCAGCATCATGAGGAATATCAAATGGAAAAATCTTTAAATCATTAAAATCTAAAATCTGATTATTTATAAAAGTATTTATATTTTTAGGGTTTATTTTTTGCTTTTGGTTTTCCATTGCATTCCAAGTTTTTTGATTTGCAAACACAGGTATATTATATTTTTTAGAAATAGTTCCTAAACCTTGAATATGGTCTGAATGTTCATGAGTAATAAATATTGCAGAAATATCTTCAATATCAATATTAATAGATGCTAAAGCATCTACAATTTTTTTTGCACTTACTCCAGCATCTATTAATATATTAGTATTATCACTTTTTACAAATAAACTATTGCCTGTACTACCACTATATAAACTACAAAACTTTAACATATTGTTACTCATCCTTTGCTACTTCTTCAGATACTCTTTGTATATTAGCTCCTAATTTTCTAAATTTTTCTTCTATATTTTCATAACCTCTATCGATATGATTTAAATTATACACTTCTGTTTTTCCATCAGCAATTATACCAGCAATTATAAGAGCAGCACCTGCCCTTAAATCAGTAGCATAAACTGGTGCACCAGATAAAGATTCTACACCTTCAAATATTGCTGTTTTTCCTTGTGCAGTTATTTTTGCCCCCATTTTATTTAATTCCTCGGTATACTGAAATCTAGACTCCCAAATACTTTCATTAATTATGCTTGTACCATTTGCAGTAGAAAGAACAACTCCCATTTGAGGTTGTAAATCTGTAGGAAAACCTGGGTATGGAAGAGTTTTTATATTAACTTTATTTGGAGTTTTATCACACCAAACTCGCAAAGTATCTCCTCCCAAATCCTCTGCATATGCTCCCATTTCTAAAATTTTTGCTGTAATTGGTTCTAAGTGCTTTGTAATACAATTTTTTATAGTAACATCTCCGCGAGATGCAACAGCAGCAAGCATAAAAGTTCCAGCTTCTATTTGGTCAGGAACGACAGAATATGTAGCATTTCCATGTAATTTTTTTACACCATTTATTTTTATTACATCTGTTCCAGCACCTCTTATATCTGCTCCCATAGTATTTAAAAAGTTGGCAACGTCAACTATATTAGGTTCTTTTGCATTATCTATTATTGTTGTTCCTTCAGCAAGAACAGCACAAAGCATAACATTAATTGTTGCACCAACAGATACAATATCTAAGTACACAGAATTACCTACTAATTTATCTGCTTTTGCAGTAATTTTTCCTTGACCAACATCAACTTTTGCACCTAAAGCTTCAAAACCCTTTATGTGTTGATCTATAGGCCTTGCACCAAGTTTACAACCTCCTGGCATACCAACAGTTACATTTTTACATCTTCCAAGTAGAGCACCAATTAAATAATATGAAGCCCTAAATTTGCTTGTCATATCAAGAGGCGCATTATTTTCACTTATATTTCTAGTATCAATTGTTAACTCATTTTCTGAAATCCAAGTTATTTTAGCACCTAATTCTTTTAATATATCACAAAAAATTTTAACATCACTTATATTTGGTAAATTATCTATAGTACATACTCCGTCTATTAAAAGAGTAGCTGGTAAAATTGCAACCGCAGCATTTTTAGCCCCACTTATTATTACATCACCTTTTAAAGGCGTTTTTCCTGTTATTACTAATTTATCCAAAATTATACCCCCAAGAATAATTTAAAAGAGTGTATATAACACTCTAAATCAATATAACATAAAATTATAAAAAAGACAACTATTTTTTTGCGGTAAAAATATTAACATTTTGTAACAATTCAATAATTTTAAATTTTAACTTAATATCAGTATCATCACTAGAAATTATAGAATACTCTTCATCACTAAGGTTGTCCTTCATTTCTTCTTTAGAACTTTCTGGAACAACACCTGATGAAACATCTACAAAACATAAGGGAGGAAACATTACACACCACCAATTTTCACCACTTGCATTTCCAATTTCTACTTTTAAAGCATCATAATTACCTGCTGGTAATGAAATATCTCCATATTTTTTAGTTGGAAAAGAAAAATTTCCTATAGATATTTTAACATCATAATTAAAACCATTTTCTTTAATAGTGTTTATTGCTATATTATAAAAATCATCCTTATGAGCATTTGCAATAGATATTGCTTCTTCTTTAGAAACAGCATTTTTTGAAATATCATTCATATAATTAATTAAAGCATCTCTAACAATATACTTTAAATCCTGATCCTCTTTTGAATTACTATTTGCAATAACATGAAGTCTAAAAACACTATCAGAAATATCTTTAGATATGGTTGATGCGTAAGAAAAAGCAGAAAAAGTAACATATATAATTAATAATAAAAAAATAATAAATGCATATTTTATTTTGGAATTAGTAATAATATTTAATAATTTTCTCATTTAAATCCTCCCTTAAAAAATTAAACCTAAAATGTAAAAAAATCTCTTTAAAAAAAGTATTAACCAAATAAAAAAAATTATACATTTTAAGTTCTTTTTTTCATAAAATTAATAAGTCATAATGTCGAAAATAGACGCACGATTACTACGGAAATAGTATTGACAAGCAAGTATAAAACTGGTAAAATTTACCAGTAAACAAAAATAAATTTAGGGGGCTGTATAATGAAAATTGGAAATATGATATTCAAAAAAACTTGTAGTATATATGCAAGTGATTTACATTTCATAACAATGACATTACCTTATATAAATAGAGAATTAGAAAATGAGGTTCAAGTAATAACTATACTTGAAAAATCAGCAACTAAAAATATAGAAAAACTAATAAATAATATGAACCTAAATAAAGAAACAAAAGAAAGAATATTAAATATAAACTGGAGTAATACTAGGGGAACAGCATTTAAAAAGGTTATATCACAAATAGAAAAAATGATAAAAAACGATATTAAAAAAATAGATATTTTAATAAATGGAAATAATAGGTACATAAATACAGCAAATGAACAAATAGATTTGTTTATAAAAAATAACCTAAAAATAATAGAAGAAAACAATATAAATATAAATGTAATAAATTGCTTTGAGTTTTCTAAAAATAGTGATATTAATCAAATATTAAAAAATCACGAATATATTTTAGATACAACAGGAGAAAAATCTATAGAAGATGAAGAAATACTATATAAGCAAGCAAATTAAAATTAAATGGAATGAGTCCTGTTCAATATAAAACTCATTCTATGAAAAATGTCGTATAAAAAAGTATCCTAATTTTGGGGTTCACATCACAATTGTCGAAATATGACGATGAAAAAATCTTGAAATTTATAAAAGAATAATTTAAAATAAAAACATAGAATAATTAAATTTTATTCTATGTTTTTTAGATGTACATCAAAAATAAATTAAATTCTAAACAAATTATCAAAAAATTTAAATCGGGTAATTTGAATTTCCAAAATAAAAGAAATAGAGAAAATTTAGGCATTTAAATATGTTTATTAATTGTGCAGAATTTTAAAACACATAAAAACGTTACAACATCCGTAGGGGCAGGTCAACAGCCCCTTTAATAAGGGGGCTGTCAGCCGAAGACTGACTGGGGGTTCTTAGCTTGCCCACCTACAGAGAATTTACCCAAATTTATAAAACATAAAATTTTAATTTTATTTTATGTTTAAAAAATCAAAAATCAAAAATCAAAAAAATATATTGCTAAAATAACAAAACAATGATAAAATAGGAAGGAAGATGAAAATATGGAAAATATGGAAAAATTAAAATTAACAAATGACTTTGTATTTAAAAAATTATTTGGAAAACAAGGAAACGAAGATATATTAAAAGATTTATTAATATCAATATTAGAAATACCAATAAAGAAAATAGTGGTAATAAAAGATGCCCATTTAGAAAGAGAACTAGAAGAAAATAAATTAGGAGTACTAGATATAAAAGCAACATTAAATAATAACATAACAGTAGATGTAGAGATGCAGGTAAGAGACCAACATAATATGATAGATAGAAGTTTATTTTATTGGGCAAATCTATATAGTAATGGTTTATACAAAAAGCAGGATTATACAGAAAATAATAGAACAATAACAATAAATATATTAATGTATAATATATTTAAAGAAGGACCATATCATGAAAGATGTATGATAAGAAGAGATTACAATGGAGAAATATTAACAGAAGATTTAGAAATGCATTTTATACAAATAAAGAAATGCAAAAAAGAAGACCAAAAAACGAAACTAGATAAATGGATGCAGTTTATAGGAAATATAAGCGAGGAGGGAATAAAAAACGCAATGGAGGAGAATAAGGAAATAAAAAAAGCAGAAGAAGAACTAGAATATTTAAGTGGAGATGAAGAAGTAAGAAGATTAGCAGAATTAAGAGAAAGGAAAATACGAGATGATATAACAAATTTAAATGGAGCAAAAAAAGAAGAAAAAATAAATATAGCTAAAAAAATGATGTCTGAGGGAATAGAAATACAAATGATAATAAAAATAACTGAATTATCAAGAGAAGAATTAGAAAAATTATAAAATGTAGTGTTACAATTGATATGAAACAAAATAGTATAGAAAAAAGTGATTCAAGTAGTATAATTGAATTGTTAAGAAACAAATTATACGAAAGGACTTGAATCATTTATGGATAGTATAATACGAAGTAAAAAACAGAAATAATACAAAAAGATATTTACCATATGTAGGTATTTCAAACATAAACAGTTCTGTCACATATGTTTGATAAACCTACAATTTTTTGTGCAAATAAATATAACTGATATATTGACTTAATAAAGAATATATTATAATATAATGTAGTACAAATAATCCGTAAGAGAAAGGGAGATTTATATGGAAAAGGAATTGGAAAAAGCACAAAAGATTTTAAAAAAATATAATCAGGAACAATTATTAAATGGATATGAAAAATTAGATGAAGAAAAAAAGAAGATATTATTAGAACAAATAAATAACTTAGATTTTGATAAAATTTCAGAATTATATGAAAATACAAAAAAAGAAATTAGTTTTAAAGATGAAAAAATTACACATATGGAATATGTAGATAAAGCTAAATTATCTAAAGAAGAATATGATAAATATTATAAACTAGGTTCTGACGTAATAAAAAAAGGAAAATATGCTGTAATAACAATGGCAGGAGGTCAAGGTACAAGACTTGGTTATGTTGCACCAAAAGGAACATTTAAAATAGGTGGAGGCGTTGAAAAATCATTGTTTGAAGCTCTTTCAGATACCATAAAAGAGGCACAAGAAGAGTTTAATACAATAGTTCCTTGGTATATAATGACAAGTAGAGAAAATAATGATGCAACAGAAAAATTTTTTGAAAAAAATAATTATTTTGGTTTAAATAAGGAGAATATAAAGTTCTTTAAACAAGGCGAGCTACCAATGATTGATACAAATGGTAAGATATTAATTGATGAAAAAGGTCTTGTAAAACTTGCAGCAGATGGCCATGGCGGAGTTTTTGAAGCTATGAGTAAAAATGATTGCATATCTGATATGAAAAAAAGAGGTATAGAATGGATTTTTATATCTGGTGTAGATAATGTTTTAGCAGGTCTTGTTGATCCAATAGCTACAGGATTAGCAATTGATAGAAATACTCTAGCAACAGGAAAATCTGTAGTTAAAAGAAATCCATCTGAAAGAGTAGGAGTATTTTGCAAAAAAAATAATAGACCTTATGTAATAGAATATACGGAAATCACAGAAGATATGGCTAATGCAAAAGATGAATCAGGTGAATTATTATATGGTGAATCACATATATTAACAAACTTATTTAATATAAAAGCATTAGAAAAAATATCAAAAAACAAGCTACCATATCATAGTGCATTTAAAAAAGCAAAATATATAGATGAAAATGGAAATCTTGTTGTACCAGATAAACCAAATGCATATAAATTTGAAGCATTCATATTCGATGCTTTTGAAAGTTTGGACGATATGTCTATTCTAAGAGTAAAAAGAGAAGACGAATTCGCACCATTAAAAAATGCACAAGGAGAAGATAGCCCAGATACAGCTAGACAATTATACATAGATTATATAAATAGAAAAAAGAATAAAAAAAACAATTAACATTTAGGCCGATATAATTATCGGCTTTAAAATATACATAGGAGGTAAAATTATGGAAAATTATTTAGAAGAATATAAAAAATGGATAAGTAGTCCAATATTTGATGAAAAAACAAAAGAAGAACTAAAAGAAATAGAAAAAAATGAAGAAGAAATAAAGGATAGATTTTATAAACAATTAGAGTTTGGAACAGCAGGTTTAAGGGGAATAATGGGAGCTGGAACAAATAGAATGAACATATATACAGTAACAAAAGCTACACAAGGTTTAGCAAATTTTATTATAAAAGAAAAAGCACAAGATAAAGGTGTTGTAATAGCCTATGATTCAAGAAATATGTCAAAAGAATTTAGTCAAAAAACAGCTTTATGTTTAAATGCAAATGGAATAAAAACATATTTATTTGAAAGTTTAAGACCAGTTCCAGAATTGTCATTTGCAGTAAGATTTTTAAAAGCAACAGCAGGAATTATGATAACAGCAAGTCATAATCCACCAGAATATAATGGTTATAAAGTATACTGGGAAGATGGAGCTCAAATAGTAGCTCCAAAGGATAAACAAATAATAGAAGAAGTTAAAGCAGTAGATAAATATGAAGATATAAAAACAATAACAAAGCAAGAAGCAGAAGAAAGAAATTTATATAATCTTATAGGAGAAGAAGTTGATAAAGCATATATAGAAGAATTAAAAAAATTATCATTAAATCCTGATATAGTTAAAAATAATCAAAAAGATTTAAAAATAGTATACACTCCATTACATGGAACCGGAAATATGCCAGTAAAAAGAATATTAAAGGAGATAGGATTTGAAAATGTAATTGTAGTGCCAGAACAAGAAAAACCAAATGGAGATTTTCCAACAGTAGAATATCCTAATCCAGAAGATAAAAAGGCATTCAAGCTAGCACTTGATTTAGCTAAAAAAGAAAATGCAGATATTGTTCTTGCAACAGATCCAGATGCAGATAGACTAGGTGTATATGCAAAAGATGTAAAAACAGGAGAATATATGGGATTTACAGGTAATATGAGTGGACTACTAATTGCAGAATATATACTATCTCAAAGAAAAGAAAAAGGATTATTAAGTGACAAAAGTGTTTTAATAACTACTATAGTTTCTTCTAATTTAGCAGGTGCAATCTGCAAATGGTATAACATAAAATTAATGGAAGTATTAACAGGATTTAAATTTATTGGTGAAAAAATAAGAGAATTTGAAACTCAAAATACATATAATTATGAATTTGGTTTTGAAGAAAGTTATGGTTGCTTAATTGGCACACACGCAAGAGATAAAGACGGAATTGCAGCGGTAATGATGCTATGCGAAGCTGCAGCATATTATAAATCAAAAGGAATAACATTATGGGATCAGATGATAAATATATATAATAAATATGGATATTATAAAGAGGATATAATGTCTGTAACTTTAAAAGGTGCAGATGGAGCAGAGAAAATAAAAGAAATGATGACAAATATGAGAAAAGCGCCTAAAGAAAAAATTGGTTCAGAGCAAGTGTTATATTTTAGAGATTATCAAAACAAAACAATAAGAAATATGAAGACAGGAGAAATAACAAAAACAGATTTACCTGAATCAAATGTATTATATTATGAACTTGAAAATGATTCTTGGTGTTGTGTAAGACCATCAGGAACAGAGCCAAAAATAAAATTTTATGGAGGAGTAAAAACATCTAGCTTTGAAGAGGCAGATAAAAAATTAAAAGAGTTATTTTCAGAATTTAAAAATAATATGTAAAAATAATAATAGAAATGCTTGGAATAGCAACAATAGTAACATTATATTTTAATAAAAAATATTTCATCTCTTTCAAAGATACCAAATGGTTTATATGAAAATGTAGAAGAAAAAATAAAATAGTAGTGTGTGATAATTGTTATTAAATAAAATGTAAAATAAAAGGTGAAGATATGTATTTAAAAAGACTAGAATTACAAGGATTTAAATCATTTGCAGATAAAACTGTTTTAGAATTTAAAGAAGGAATAACAAGTGTAATTGGACCAAATGGTTCTGGAAAAAGTAATATTTCAGATGCAATTAGATGGGTTTTAGGAGAACAAAGTATGAAATCTTTAAGAGGTTCTACTTCATCTGATATTATTTTTGCTGGAACACAAAATAGAAAATCATTGGGGTTTGCGGAGGCATCTATAGTATTTGATAATTCAGATGGCAAATTGCCAGTTGAATTTACAGAAGTTACAGTTACTAGAAAAATATATAGAACAGGAGAATCTGGATATTTTATAAATAAAACACCTTGCAGATTAAAAGATGTTTTAGAATTATTTATGGATACAGGAATAGGAAAAGATGGGTATTCTATAATAGGTCAAGGAAAAATAGACGAAATACTAAGCAATAAATCTGAAGATAGAAGACATATATTTGAAGAAGCTTCTGGAATAGTTAAATACAGAGTAAGAAAGGCAGAATCAGAAAAAAAGTTAGAGCAAACTAAATTAAATTTATTAAGAATAAATGATATATTATCAGAAATAGAAGCAAATATAGAACCATTAAAAGCACAATCTGAAAAAGCAAGAAAATTTTTAAGCTTAAGAGAAGAGTTAAAAAGTATAGAAATAGGGTTATTCTTATACAATATAGAAACATATAAAGAAAAATTAAATAAAATTTTAGAAGATGAAGAAATAGTAAAATCACACAATGAAGAAGCAACAGCACAAATGGACAAAATTAACAATTTAAAAGAAGAATTAAAAAAACAAATAGATAATATAACAGAAGAAATTGAAAATACCCAAAATTTAGGATTTGAAGGTGAAAAAACAAAAGAAAAGCTAACATCTGAAATAAACATTGCTACACAGAGAATATCAAATAATAAAGAAAATTTTGATAGATTTGATAAAGAACTTGAAGAAATAAACATAAGAATACAAGAATTGGAAGAAGAAAAAAAGGCAAAATTAGAAAAAAGAACAAGTTTATATAATAACAAAGAAAAATTTCAAAAAGAATTAGAAGAAAAGGAAACTGAGCTTTCAGATTTAACAAGTAAGCTTTCTTCTAAAGAACTTGAAATAGAAGAAAAAAAGAAGAAATTAGAACAAAATACAGATTTAAAGTATGAAAAAAGTACACAGATTAATTCAATAAATGTAAATTTAGAGAATATAGAAAAAAGAAAATTACAAATAAATTCAGAAATAGATTTAAATATTTCAGAATTAGATAGTACCAGAATAACAAAAGAAGATATTGCTAAAACATTTTATGAAATAGAATCTCAAAGAAATGAAAAATTAAAATTGCTAGAAGAAATTTCTAAGAAAAAAGAGGAAGAAGAAAGAAAGTTAAAAGAATTCGATAATAGAACAAATGAATTATTGTCAGAATACAGAATAAAAGAATCAAGACTAAAATTTTTGCAAGAAACAGAAAGAGAAAAAGAAGGATATATAAAAAGTGTTAAATCTTTATTATTAGATTGTGAAAAAAATAAAGAATTGGCAAAAGGTATGAATGGAGTTTTAGCTAATATTATTGAAACTCCAAAAGAATACGAAACTGCAGTAGAAATGACTTTGGGTGCAAGTCTTCAAAATATTGTAACAAATACAGAAGAAGAAGCAAAAAAATTAGTAGAACATTTAAGAAAAAATAATTTAGGAAGAGCATCTTTTCTTCCAATATCTTCTGTAAAAGGAAAAAAGCTAGAAAAATTTGATTCAAAGGGAATAAGTGGTGTAATAGGAATAGCATCAGACTTAGTTAAATTTAATAAAAAATATGAACAAATAGTATTAAATTTATTAGGTAGAACTCTAGTAGTAGAAGACATGGACTGTGCTATTTCAATAGCAAAAAGGAATGGATACAATTTCAGAATAGTAACATTAAAAGGAGATTTAATAAATCCATCTGGAGCAATAACTGGTGGTTCTGTAGCACAAAAAACTGTAAATATTCTTGGAAGAACAAGAGAAATAGAAGGCTTGCAAAAAGAATTAGATAAAATATCAAGCAAAGTGAAAGAAATAAATGCAAAAAAAGAAGAATATTTATCAAAAGATAGTAGTGTTTTAGAAGAAATTTCTCTACTAGAAAATGAACTAAAGGAAATAGATATAGTTTATGCAACAGACAAACAGAAACTGGTATCTGTAGAAGAAAATATATCTAGACTTGAAAATAGAATAAACAAATTGAAAGAAGAAGCTAAAGGTTTAGAAGAAAATAAAATAGAGCTAAATAAAAAAATACAAATTAATCAAGATGAAATATCTAAAATTAATGAAGAAAATGATGAACTAAATACTATAATCGAAGAATTTACAAATGCTAATAAAGATAGTCAAAAGTATATAGATGATTTAAATTGGGATATTACAAACCTAAAAATTTCAGTATCTTCATTTGATGAATCAGAAGCCTCTATTGATGAAATAGTTGAAAGAATTAATACAGATATTGAAAATAATAATATTAGCATAAATAATAAAAATGCTCAAAAAGAAAATATATTAAAAGAAAATGAAAATTTAGAAAAGAAAATTTTAGAGTTAAAAGAGCAAATTACTAAACTAGAAGAAACGGTTGCAGGAAGTAGCGTAAAGATTGCAGAACTTAAGGAACAAAGAACAAATAAAAATAATGAGCTTACAAAAATAGAAAGTGAAATAAATTCACAGTTTGAAGTAATAGAAGATATAAAAGCACAGATTGTAAAAATTGATGTAAAGAAAACAAAATTAGAACAAGATATTGAAGATGTTGTAAATAGTTTATGGGAAGAATATGAAGTTACTCCAAATAAGATAGACTTTGAATATAAAAAACCAGAAAATATACAAAATACTACAAAACAGGTTAATTCTTTAAGAAGTAAAATTAAAGATTTAGGAAGTATAAATATTGATTCTATAGAAGAATATAATCAAACTAAAAAGAGATATGATTTTATGTGTGAGCAACGTTTAGACTTAGAAAATGGAATTTCAAAGCTAAGAAAAGTAATACAAGATATGACAGCTATAATGAAAGAACAATTTAGCATGCAATTTGAAATTATTAATAATAATTTTGGAGAAGTATTTAGAGAATTATTTGGTGGCGGAAAAGCAGAGCTCATTTTAACAGATAAAGATAATATATTAGAATGTGGAATAGATATACAGGTACAACCACCAGGTAAAAAATTGCAAAATATGAGTCTTTTGTCAGGAGGAGAAAAGGCATTTACTGCAATAGCTTTATTATTTGCAATATTAAAAATTAATCCAGCACCATTTTGCGTACTTGATGAAATTGAAGCAGCCCTAGATGATGTAAATGTATATAGATTTGCAGATTATTTGAAAAAGTTTTCAAAAGATACACAATTTTTATTAATCACACATAGAAAGGGAACAATGGAAGCGGCAGATACAGTTTATGGAATTACAATGGAGGAAAATGGAATATCTAAATTATTATCAATGAAATTAAAATAAAACAAAACCAGCGCGGGTGTAACACATCCGCGCTGATCCGTGGGAATCGTTAATCCTTTCGGGTTAACGATTCCCAGCAAGATTCAATCTTAGCCATATCGCTCCTTTTCCGGAGCTGATATGACTCGCCGTCATAGACTGCGCCAAGTGCCTTGGCACAATTAATGACGGCGTCAATCAGATTATTTGGTCCGCCATATACGCGAACCAAATATCTGAACTTGAAAATTGCCTGATTCAAAGGGTTTCCCCCCTTTCAATTTAATGATACTATATTAACATAAAACGTATAAAAAATCAACCAATACAACGAAAATTGTCGAAAAAAGTATTATCAGTTACAATTCTAGCAAAACAATATGTATGCTAGCCGTTTAAAAGTAATATATATAATTTACGAAATTACCAATTTCCGTAATGTTTTTGTTGACTTTTACAATTTTAAATGGTAAAATATAGTAGTTATTTTGCATTTATTTAAATAAATGTAATAAATAAAATAAAAAATAGGAGGTGAAATTTAAGTGCCAACAATTAATCAATTAGTAAGAAAAGGAAGAAAGTCTTCTATTACAAAATCTACAGCTCCTGCATTACAACATGGATATAACTCTAGAAAAAAGAGATTAACAAACAGCAGAGCTCCACAAAAAAGAGGTGTATGTACAGTTGTAAAAACAGTAACACCTAAGAAACCAAACTCAGCTTTAAGAAAAGTTGCCAGAGTAAGACTTTCTAATGGGTATGAAGTTACTTCATATATTCCAGGTATAGGACACAACCTACAAGAACACAGTGTTGTTTTAATAAGAGGTGGAAGGGTAAAAGATTTACCAGGTGTTAGATATCATATTATCAGAGGAACTTTAGATACAGCAGGTGTAAAAGACAGAATGCAAGCTCGTTCAAAATATGGAGCAAAAAGACCAAAAAAATAAATGAGCTTA
Organism: uncultured Clostridia bacterium; assembly: GCA_947624925.1. Taxonomy (GTDB): domain Bacteria; phylum Bacillota; class Clostridia; order TANB77; family CAG-508; genus HGM13634. The sequence continues at coordinate 18,025 of CANQMG010000013.1, forward strand.
TGTGTTTTGAATTTTAAGTTCAAAACAAAATTTAATAGTGAATAATGGATGGTGAGATGAACCAAAATTATTAAATTAAATATTAATTATTCACTAACTTTATGGTGCTAATTTACTAATTTAAGGTACTTAAATTTAGAATAGATATAGCACTATTACGGGAAAGATAAATCTTTCCAGAGTAACTTAGGTATTTATATAAATGCCAGAATTAAGGAATATTATTTATTAATTAAATTCCAAAAAAGAAAAGGAGTGAAGAATAGTGCCAAGAAAAGGATATATAGCAAAAAGAGAAGTTTTACCAGATCCAATATATAATAGCAAGATAGTTACAAAATTAATAAACAATGTAATGCTAGATGGTAAAAAAGCTATAGCTCAGAATATAGTATATGGTGCTTTTGAAATTATAAAAGAAAAAGAGCAAAAGGACCCACTAGAAGTTTTTGAAACAGCTTTAAATAATATTATGCCAGCTCTTGAAGTAAAAGCAAGACGTGTTGGTGGAGCAACATATCAAGTTCCACTTGAGGTAAGACCAGAAAGAAGACAAACTTTAGGTTTAAGATGGCTTGTTATTTATGCAAGAAAAAGACATGAAAAAACTATGGCTGAAAAATTAGCTGGTGAAATTATAGATGCTACAAACCAAAATGGTGGAGCATATAAGAAAAAAGAAGAAACACATAGAATGGCTGAGGCAAATAAGGCTTTCGCACACTATAAGTTTTAATTAGTGTACTAGAATTTAAATGTAAGATGATATAAATACAAAACTAAATAAAATATCTAAATTTAAATTGATACACTAAAAAATAAATTATACTAAAAAGAAAAGATATAAAATAATGAAGTAAAATTTAGAAAAATAAAGAAATCTAACCTTTAATTTCTAAATTCCAACTTCTAGAATAAGGAGGATAAACCAGTGGCTGAAAGAAAATATTCATTAGAAAAAACAAGAAATATAGGAATAGTTGCCCATATAGATGCAGGAAAAACTACAACAACAGAAAGAATATTATTCTATACAGGTAAAACACACAAAATAGGTGAAGTTCATGAAGGTGCAGCTACAATGGACTGGATGGAGCAAGAACAAGAAAGAGGTATAACAATTACATCTGCTGCTACAACATGTTTCTGGAATAATAATAGAATTAATATTATAGATACCCCAGGACACGTTGACTTTACAGTAGAAGTTCAAAGATCTCTTAAAGTTCTAGATGGTGCCGTAACAGTGCTTGCTGCTAAAGGTGGAGTTCAACCACAAACAGAAACTGTTTGGAGACAAGCAGATAAATATAATGTTCCAAGAATGGTATATGTAAACAAAATGGATATAACAGGAGCAAACTTTATGCTTTGTGTTGATCAATTAAGAAATAGATTAAAAGCAAATGCAGTTCCAATTCAATTACCAATTGGAGCAGAGGATAACTTCCAAGGTATAGTTGATTTAATAAAAATGAGAGCATTTATTCATAAAGATGATTTAGGAAAAGAAATTGAAGAAACAGATATACCAGAAGATTTAAAATCTATGGCAGAAGAATATAGAGCAGCAATGATAGAAGCAGCATGTGAGCAAGATGACGAATTAATGATGAAATATCTAGATGGTGAAGAATTAACAGAAGAGGAAATAAAAAAAGGTATTCGTAAAGGTACAATATCTAATAACATAGTTCCTGTTTGCTGCGGTTCTTCATACAAAAATAAAGGTGTTCAAGAATTATTAAATAATATAGTAGACTTTATGCCATCTCCATTAGATATACCTCATATTAAAGGAGAAACATTAGATGGAGAAGAAACAGAAGCTAAAACGTCTGATTCAGAGCCTTTTGCAGCATTAGCATTTAAAATTGCTACAGATCCATTTGTTGGAAAATTATGTTTCTTTAGAGTATATTCAGGAACATTAGAATCTGGATCAACAGTTTTAAATTCTAGTAAAGATAAAAAAGAAAGAGTTGGAAGAATTCTTCAAATGCATGCTAACCACAGAGAAGACATAGATAAAGTTTTTGCTGGAGATATAGCTGCAGCTGTAGGATTAAAAGATGTTACAACTGGAAATACTTTATGTGATCCAGCACATCCAATAATTCTAGAATCAATGGAATTCCCAGAGCCAGTTATAGATATAGCTATAGAGCCAAAAGATAAAGCAGCACAAGAAAAAATGGGTATAGCATTATCTAAGCTTGCTGAAGAAGATCCAACATTTAAAGTTCATACAAATCAAGAAACAGGTCAAACTATTATTGCTGGTATGGGTGAATTACACTTAGACATAATTGTTGATAGATTAAAAAGAGAATTCAAGGTAGAATGTAATGTTGGTAAACCACAGGTTGCATATAAAGAAACTATTAGAGAAAAAGTTAGAGTAGAAGGAAAATTCATACGTCAATCTGGTGGACGTGGACAATACGGACACGTTTGGTTAGAATTAGAACCATTAGAACCAGGAAAAGGAATTGAATTTGAAAGCAAAATAGTTGGTGGTGTTGTACCAAAAGAATACGTAAAACCAGTTGAAGAAGGTATTAGAGAAGCTGCTGAAGGAGGAGTTCTTGCTGGATATCCAGTTATAGATTTTAAAGCATCACTTGTTGATGGTTCTTACCATGAAGTAGACTCTTCAGAAATGGCATTCAAAATTGCAGGTTCTATGGCATTTAAAGAGGGATGTAGAAAAGCAAAAGCTGTTATATTAGAACCAATTATGAAAGTTGAAATAACAGTTCCAGAAGAATATATGGGAGATGTTATTGGAGATGTAAATTCAAGACGTGGAAGAATGGAAGGAATGGAAGCAAGCGACGGAATGCAAGAAATAAGAGCATTTATACCATTATCAGAAATGTTTGGATATGCAACTGACTTACGTTCAAAAACTCAAGGAAGAGGAACATATTCAATGGAACCTTCACATTATGAAGAAGTTCCAAAATCAGTATTTGAAACAATCGTTGCTTCAAGAGCAAAAAAAGAAGATTAATAAAATACAAAAAAACTATTGCAAAAAAAGCAATTTTATAATAGAATACAATTGCTATAAATAATTTAGTTATTAAATTTAAAATATAAAGGAGTAAACTTTCACAGAAAGTGAAAAGTACAAGTTACTTCGAAAAAATTGAAGGAGGATTTAAAAAATGGCAAAAGCTAAGTTTGAAAGAACAAAACCACACGTTAATATCGGTACAATAGGACACGTAGATCATGGTAAAACAACAACAACAGCCGCTATTACAAAATATTTAGGATTATTAGGAAGAGCTCAATACACAGCATATGATCAAATAGATGGAGCTCCAGAAGAAAAAGCAAGAGGAATCACAATTAACACAGCACATGTTGAATACGAAACAGAAAACAGACACTATGCACATGTTGACTGTCCAGGACACGCAGACTACGTAAAGAATATGATTACTGGTGCAGCACAAATGGATGGTGCAATATTAGTTGTTTCTGCAGCTGATGGACCAATGCCTCAAACAAGAGAGCATATATTACTTGCAAGACAAGTTGGTGTTAAATATATTGTTGTATATTTAAATAAATGTGATATGGTTGACGATCCAGAATTATTAGAATTAGTTGAAATGGAAGTTAGAGATCTATTATCAAGCTATGATTTCCCAGGAGACGAAATACCAATCATAAAAGGATCATCATTAAAAGTATTAGAGTCTACATCTACAGATCCTAATGCTCCAGAATATGCATGTATAAAAGAATTAATGGAAGCTGTTGATACTTATATACCAACACCAGATAGACCAACAGACCAACCATTCTTAATGCCAATAGAAGATACAATGACAATTACTGGTAGAGGAACTGTTGTTACAGGTAGAGTTGAAAGAGGAGTAATAAAAGTAGGAGACGAAGTAGAAATA
>CANQMG010000014.1 GCA_947624925.1 uncultured Clostridia bacterium
TTGTCGCTGGTGTCGTTGCAATTGTTGTTGCAACTGTTCTTACTGGTCTTCTTGTTGTTGTTACTGGTGTTGTCGCTACTGTTCTTACTGGTCTTCTCGTTGTTGTTACTGGTGTTGTCGCTGGTGTTGTCGCAACTGTTCTTACTGGTCTTCTCGTTGTTGTTACTGGTGTTGTCGCAACTGTTCTTACTGGTCTTCTCGTTGTTGTTACTGGTGTTGTCGCTGGTGTTGTCGCAACTGTTCTTACTGGCGTTGTTGCTGGTGTTGTCATCGATGTTGTATACATTTTTGATTCTAAATTTTCTGGCATTATATCAATTAATCTATTAATATTTCTTATATTATCTCTTAATACTTTTATATATTCTTTTTTCTGCTTTATTTCTTCAGAATCATCATTTAAAAGATGTTCTTCTTTTAATTCATCTATTTCTATATTTGTAAGTTTTATATACTGCTCATATGTATGTATACTTGACTCTAGTAATTTTTTTGCTGGTATTATATCTAATATTTCTTTTACTTGACTCAATTCTGATATCAATTCATTATATCTTTCAATATTGCCTTTTTCTTCATTATATTGAACATCTCCTATATCACTAGTTTTACCATCAAATCCTTCGCTTACTAGCTCATCAAACCTTTCCTGACTTATAGATAAATTTCCTTCAAATAAACTCATAAGTCTGTTTACTTCTGTATAGTTTAATGTTTTAAAATTATCTTTATAGTTGCTTAGATTATCAATATCTTCCAAAATTTTTTTAACATATTCATTTGGATTTTTAATATATTCTTCTAAATTCATATATTCACTACCCCTTTTTTATACAATTACTACTTTTATTTTATCATAATTTACTTTTTTTTGCAATAATTTTATATTGAATTTTATAATATTCTTAATCTAGTGACTCATAAATAGTTTTATTCTGTATATATGTTTCATCATTTGGTTTTATTTTTCCCGCTAAATTATTATATTCTTTTGCTTTTTTTATATCATTTAACCAATAATAACAAACTCCAATACACAAATTAGGCGTAAATTCATTATAATCCATATTTTCTCCTATGAAATCCACTCCTACCTTTTTGGCCATTTCATACCAAAAAATTGCTGTTTTATATTGTTTTCTATCAAGAAATATATCTCCTATTTTGCAACAACATTCTGGTATAGGGCAAACATTCTTTAACATTAAAAATAATAGCTCAAGTCTTTTTTCATCCGGAATTTCTAAAATCTTATAACATTCAGCAAGTTCCAAAATTGCAGAATTCATATAATCTATAATATTTAAATAATTATCTGAATATTTTTTTATAAATCCCTCATATACTTCTTTTGCCTTTTTATAATATTTTAAATAATACAATTCTTTCGCATAACAGTACTCTTGTCGGTCATCAAATTCTATACCATCGTTTATCATTTGTTCAAATATTTTTAAATTCCTATTTATGTCTTTTATTTCTGTCTTTTTATGAGTAATTGTTATATTAGAATATTCTATTTTTCCTGTAGGTACAATAACTTCATGAATAGGACTTACCCATTTATAATTATTTTGCCTCTTAACTATTCTTTCTCTCTTTTGCATAATAGTAGGATTTCCATATTCATCTTGTGCATAATTATAATTTAACATATATATATCAGTATTTCCATCCATATTATTTTTTAGTTCCTTTAACTTTATATAATCTTCATCTAATATTATATCATCAGCATCTAACCATAAAATATAATCTTTAGTTGCTTTTGAAAATGAATAATTTCTAGCCTTTGAAAAATCATTTACCCATTTAAAATCAAATACTAAATTTGTAAACTTAGATACAATCTCCTTTGTATTATCTTTTGAACCTGTGTCTACTATTATTATTTCATCAGCTATATCTCTAACACTTTTTAAACATCTTTCAATTACATCTTCCTCATCTCTAACTATCATACATAAACTTATACTCTTCATATTTACCTCCTAAACTTATTATATCTAATATATTAATTGATTACTAAAAATTAATCCAGATTTATTTCCCCAATTGCTCTTTGGGCTAATTTTTGATACTTTAATTTTTTATCTTTTATTCTTTCTTCTAACGGTGGTAATATTCCAAAATTTGCATTCATTGGCTGAAATTTTGAATTATATGTTGATATATAATTTGCTAATGCTCCTATTACTGTATTTTTTGAAAATATAATTTTTTCTTTTTTTTGCATTATATGTGCTGCATTTATTCCAGCAACTAATCCAGATGCAATTGATTCTACATATCCTTCTACTCCTGTTATTTGTCCGGCAAAAAATATATTTTTATTTGTTTTTAAATTATATGTCTCATCTAATAATTCACTAGAATTTATATATGTATTTCTATGCATTACACCATATTTTATAAATTCCGCTTCTTTTAACCCTGGAATTAAACTAAATACCCTTTTTTGTTCTCCAAATTTTAAATTTGTTTGAAATCCTACCATATTATATAAATTACCTTGCTCATTATCTTGCCTTAATTGAACTATAGCATATGGTCTTTTTCCTGTACGTGGGTCATCAAATCCTACTGGCTTTAAAGGTCCAAATCTTAATGTATCTTCGCCTCTTTTTGCCATTATTTCAATTGGCATACAACCTTCAAATATTTCTCTTTTTTCGAAATTATGTAATGTTACAATTTGTGCATTTATTAATTCATTATAAAATACATTATATTCTTCCTCATTCATTGGAAGATTAATATAACTTTTTTCTTCTTTATTAATTCTTTCTTTCCATTCTTGCATACTTTCTTCTTTTTTCTTTTCTTGGTTATATCTATCTCCAAAAAAAGCAATATTAAAATCTATACTATCTTTTTCTATAATTGGAGCTGCTGCATCATAAAAATAAAGCTTATCTTTTCCAGTTAACCTGCAAATATTTTCTGATAATTTATCTGAGGTAAGTGGTCCTGTTGCAATAATTATTGGTCCTATATCTTCATTATTGTCATTAAATAGATTTTCACCTATAAATTCTTGATGTATTATTTCTATATTAGACATACTACTTATTTTTTCAGTAACTAATTTTGAAAATTTTTCTCTATCAACAGCTAAAGCTTGTCCAGCAGGTACTGCGGTTTCATCTGCACATTTTATTAATAATGAATCTAACTTTCTTAATTCTTCTTTTAGTAATCCACAGGCATTTGTAATTAAATTTGACTTAAAAGAATTACTACATACGATTTCTGCTAAATCTTTGTTTGAATGTGCTGGTGAAAATTTTATGGGTTTCATTTCATATAATTTTACATTTATTCCTCTTTTTGCTATTTGATATGCCGCTTCCGAGCCTGCTAACCCACCGCCCACAACAGTAACATAATCTTTCATTTATAAATTTCTCCTATCTATATTTTCATAAAACATTTATTTTTTATAAATTCTTTAATTTTAGTTTTGTCTTTTCCTTCATAATAAGGTATAAGTAATTTCTTAAATTCATCTGATTCTTCACTTGGAATTACAATTAGTCCTTTTCCATTTGATATTAGATAATGATTTGCAAATATAACTGATGTTCTTTTGTTACCGTCAATAAATATTTGTTTTTTCATAACATATAATAAAAGTTCTATCGCTTTATCTATTTTATTTTGTTTTTTTGAAAGAATATCCTCTAACTCTTCTTTTATTACACTTTCTATTGGTAATACAGGAGTCCAATTTGTACCTCCTATTGTTACAGGAACGTTTCTTAATTTGCCTGCAGTATAGTAAAATCCCTCTTCTACCAATTTATTTATTTCACATAGCAATGAAAAATTTGTACCAGATAAAATTACATTTTTATTTAATATAAATTCCCAAGCATGCTTTAAATTTATTATTTTCATAACATCTTCTGATGTCATATTATTAACTTTTCCGCCTTCTATAATATTTTGTGTATCAGCAAAAGTTGTTGCAACTCCCTCCAATATGGCTTGTTTGTATATAGTATCTGCTAAATTTCTTTTTGCAAAATCTATATTTTCTTCAATTTTTGGTTGAAGCTCATCTTCCTTATAATTTAATTCTTTTAATTTTCTTTCTATATCTCTTATTTGCTTTTTTATTTGTTTTGCTTTAATACTATTATTTAAAATTAAATTATATAAATCATCCGAATATTCTCCAACATATTTTGTTAAAGATATTCCATTTTCTCTATAATGTACATATATATATTTATTTTTTTCTGTTTGTCTTACTTCAACTGCACCATATGCCAATAAATCTAATTTTTCTTGAAGTATTTTTTTATTTTGAAGTAAAGTCATAATCTCAATTTTATCATCCATAATCTACCTACCTCTATAATTATTTTTACATTATTATTATACCATAAAATTTAAAAATGTGAAACTTTTTTAGTTAAATTATTAAAAAAAGTTTCACATTTTAGGTTTTGATATGTAAATTCATAAATTATTTATTTTATCTCCATCTTCTGCAATTATTCAACCTATTTGTATTATTTGTAGTATTTATATTATTGCCATTGTTTGTATTATTAGCAGATAGAATATCACTTAAATTTTGACATAAATTATTGCAATTATTATTGTTATTATCATTATCCTCTTCTAAAAGATTACATATCAATTGTGTTAAATATGCTGTAATAAACGCAATTATTGTATATATTATAGCATAAACTAAGAAATTTATATCAAATGCTGCAAATGTAACTATTAAATAAATTGCAAAAACGAATGCAGCTACTAATGCCGGATTATTTAATAGTTTTTGCAATACTATAGAAATAATAATAGTTGCAATTGGAAATGCAAAAAATAATAATAAAGTATTCATATATGTAGTCTCCTTTTTGTTTTTTACTTTATAATATGTATACTTTATTATTTTTGTTACTAATATTCTACTTTTACTAAATATAACCCCTGTGGAGGTAATGTTTTTCCTGCTTTTTGTCTATCTTTTTGCTCTATTATTTCTTTTATCTCTTGAGGTAACATCTTTCCAATTCCAACATCTAACAAGGTTCCAGAAATTATTCTAACCATATTATATAAAAATCCGTTTCCTGTTACTTCAATTATTATTTTTTCATTTTGTTCTTCAACAGATAAACTATAAATTGTTCTTATTGAGCTTTTACTACTTGTACCACTAGACTTAAATGCTTTAAAATCATGTTCACCCAAAAAATATTTAGCTGCTTCCTTCATTGCAGATATATTTAATTTATGTGCAAAATTATATTCTAAATTTCTATATATAGCTGTTCCTTGGTTAGAGTTATTTATTATATATCTATAGGTTTTTCTCTTACAGTTATATCTACTGTGAAATTTCTCATCTACTTCTTCTGCTTTTAATATTCTTATTGATTTTTTTAAATATGTATTAATTGCAATTGGAAATTTATCTATTGGTACACTTGAATTAGTTTTAAAATTTGCAACTTGTCCTAAAGCATGTACACCTGCATCTGTTCTTCCAGATGCACAAAGTTCCACATTTTCACCTGTTATTCCATATATAGCTCTTTCTATTTCTCCTTGAATGTTTAGTCTTGTTGGCTGCTTTTGCCACCCATTAAACTCTTTTCCATCATATTCAATTGTAAGTTTAATATTTCTCATATCAATTCTCCATTTAATTTTTTCAGCATAATGGTAATTTAAATTTCTAAATTGCAGGGCAGGTTTTGTACCTGCCCAATTATTATTCTTTATATATTTTTTGTAATAAAGCTTCTTCTAATGTCTTTGAAAAATTAATTTTTAATGTTTCTGCCCTTGTATTAATCCATTTTGGAATGTTTACTGTTTTCTTTATAAGTTCCTTTCCCCATTTTTCAGCATAGGAAGTTAAGTCAACTGATATATATGTTTTAAATTTCGAAATATAATCCCAGTTTTCAATTTCTAATTTTTTTTCCAATTCTTCAAATGTTACTTTTTCAATTTTACTAGATTTTGGTATTTTGTTTCCCTCCTCCATTTCATCTAGTACAATACCTGCAATTAAATCTTCGGCCATTGTCATTGCCTCTTCTAAATTACTACCACAAGTAGAATTATTTTGTAAATCTGGCACGAATACAGAATATCCGCCTTCTTTTTCTTCATAAAATAAAACCGGATAAATAACTTTCATGATTTTACCCCCCGTATAATTTACAAGCAAATGTTTATTTCAATTATATTATATACGTATTATACGTATTTGTCAATGTTTTATTTATCTTTTTTTATTATTTTAAATTTATTAACTTTTATTTTATTTTCATCTGATATTCTTTTATCAATCATATTTGTAATTAATATCTTCTTTAATGCATCTTCTCTTAAATCTGCAATTAATGTTCCATTTTTTGCTATTGATATTTTTCCTGTTTCTTCTGATACAACAATAACAATAGCATCAGATTCTTTAGACATTCCTATTGCTGCTCTATGCCTTGTTCCTAATTCTTTTGCTATATCTTTATCACTTGCAAGTGGGAGCATACACGCTGCTGCTGCTATTTTATTATTGCTTATTATAACTGCTCCATCATGAAGTGGAGTATTGGGAGTAAATATATTTACTAAAAGTTGTGGAGTTATCTGTGCATCAATTTCTACCCCTGATGCTATAATATCTTTTAATTTTATATCACGCTCTAATACAATTAAAGCCCCTGTTTTTGTTTTTGAAAGTTCAACTGCTGCTATTGCTATTTTGTATATATCTTCTTTTGTTTTTAAAGCAATATCTTTTTCTATTCCAAAGTATTTATTTACTTTATTTGATCCTAATTGTTCTAAAGCTCTTCTTAATTCCGGTTGAAATAAAATTATTAAAAGTATTACTCCATATGTCATAATTGAATTTAGAATATAATGTAATATGTTAAGCTTAAAGAAAGAACTTAAAGCTGTAAATATTAATAAAAATATAATTCCTTTTAGTAACTGCATAGCTCTTGAACCTTTTAATATTTTTACAACTTTTACAATTAAGAATGCAACTATTGAAATATCTATTATGAATGTAATTACATTTATTGGATTTTGAATATATGTAATTACATTTTTTTCATAAAAATTTTTTACTAATGATATAATTTCATTCATAAATTTTCTCCTTGGTTTAAAGTTTATATTTAAAATATATAACTCTTTGCCTTTTAATTTTTATTTATAATTTATAATATAATAAATAAAAGTATATACTGTACCTAAAACCATAAGACCCGCCATTACAGCTGCAATTATTCTAGTTGCTAATTTTCCTTTATCTAATTTTCTTTTTTCTTTATTTTTCATATTGATTATCACCTCACATATTTCATTGCTTATTATCCTCTGTTATATCATATTAATCATTAATTTTCAACAAATTATCACAATTATTTTTAGTATACATAAAATATATTAAAGCATTAGCTTATTATTTTACGAAAGGATGATTAATATGGAACAAGAAAATAAATGCTGCCCTGTTCTTGATGTAGATGGTCATATCGCATCTGGTAAACAATATGATTTAGATATTATTTTACCAGAAGATAATAGATCTGTAATTTATGGAGTTATTAGAGATTGTTATAAAGAACCAGTTAAAGATGCTGTAGTTAAACTTATAGAAGTTGTAATAGAAAATGGTAAAGAGGTTAGAAAACCTGTTTCTCATACTTTTACAGATAAAGAAGGAGAATTTGTTTTTGGTCCTTTATGCCCTGATAGAAAATATGAAATTCAAGTTTGGGTAGATAAAGTAAAACATGTAAAAATCTGCTCAAAATGTCATCGTGAAGGAAAATGTCTAAAAGGCGTAGATATGAAAAAATGTGATTGCTTCATAGGAAAACACACTATGCCTGATTTTTTTGAAGATAAAGATGAAGATAGCTGCGATGAAAAAGACAAATGTCCTAAAGACATGGAATAATTTTAAAGATGGGATATTACATTATTCCCATCTTTTTTACTAATTGTTTTCCTTTTTTCATCATTTTTCTTTTATTCATATAATTTTCATTATACATCATTGTAATTCCAGCAGTAATCATACCACCTATTATCATACCTTTTATAAACTTCATAATTCCTCCTTAAAAATAATTAATTTTATTTAATATTAATTTTATTATGTGTTTTTTTTCTTATTATATACTTTTTTGTTAAGGAATATATTTCATGAATAGCAATTATTGCCAGAAAATATCCAAAATATTTTTTTAAATTATTTACGTCTGTTTTACCTGCAATAATAGCACCTATAATTGCACCTATAATACCAGTAATGCTAATGTAAATTGCAACTTTCCAGTTTATATTTTTTTCTTTAATATTTACTATAATAGCAGCAATTGAAGTAGGAATAAAAAATACTAAATTTGTTGCTTGGGCTGTATGTTGGTTAAATTCTAAAAATACAGATAAAAAAAGAATTAGTATTGTTCCTCCACCCATTCCAGTACCACTCACAATTCCAGATACTAAGCCTGCCAAAACTTCTATCATAGTTACTATCATTCCTTTCTAATGCACAAATCTGGCTTAAAAAAATTAAATTTTGGCTAAGAAATTTGTAATTACTTTTTAACCTTTCACATTAAAAAATCATTCTTGCAGATGTATAAATTAAAAAAGCTGTAAATGCAATTCTTAAATATTTTTCTGGGATTTTTTTAAGTAATTTTGATCCAATAATTCCTCCTATAATCCCTCCAATTGCACACATAATACCAGTTTTCCAATTTATATAATTATTTTTATAATAGAAGATTCCACTTGTTATAACCATAGGTAAAATGCAAAAGACAGATGTTGCTCTTGCCTCTACATCTTGCATTTTTAGTATATAAATAAAAGATGGAACAAGTATCATCCCTCCACCTGATGCAAAAAAACCACTTACTAAGCCTGCTAATAATCCTATTATTATTTTTTTTATCATATTGTTATTTTTTGCAAAAAAAATTTTATTATTCGTATTTTTAGCTATTTTCACAATTTTCATCTGGAATATAATACTTAGTTCCTAACATTTTGTCTGGTAAATATTGTTGTTCTACAACATGTCCTGGATAATCATGCGGATATTTATATCCTACTCCATATCCATCTTTTTTCATACCTTCTGCAGGTGCATTTCTTATATGCATTGGTATTATTCCTGTATCTTTGGAAGATACATCATCTAAAGCCTTATTTATAGCTAAGTATGATGCATTAGATTTTTTAGATTTGGCAACATATATAGCAGCCTCAGAAAGTATTATTCTTGCTTCAGGCATTCCTACCATATGCACAGCCTGCATTGCTGAATTTGCTACAACTAATGCTTGGGGATTTGCCATTCCAACATCCTCTGCTGATGCAATAACAATTCTTCTAGCTAAAAACATTGGGTCCTCTCCACCATTTAAAGCTCTTGCCAAATAAAATGCTGTTGCATCTGGGTCACTGCCTCTCATAGATTTTATGAATGCACTAATATTATCATAATGTGAATCTCCATTTTTATCAAACATTATTTTTCTATTTTGAACACTATCTGCTGCAATTTCGTCTGTTATTGTAATAAAACCATCTTTATCCATTTGAGTAGTAAGTACAGCAACTTCTAAACCATTTAGAGCCGTTCTAACATCACCATTTGAAACTTCTGCTATTTTTTTCAAAGTTGAATCTTCAATCTTTACATTATATCTGCCTAACCCCTCTTCTTTTTTTAGGGACATTTTTAATACTTCATATATATTATCTTCTGTTAATGGTTCTAATTTAAATACCATTGACCTTGATATAAGAGCTTTATTAACTTCAAAATATGGATTTTCTGTTGTTGCACCTATTAATATAACCGTTCCATCTTCTACAAATGGCAATAAAGCATCCTGCTGTAATTTATTAAACCTATGAATTTCATCTATAAATAATATACATTTTCCGGTAGGATTTAAAAATACATTTTTAGCTTCTTCTATAACTCTTTTTATGTCATTTACTCCTGAAGTAACAGCATTTATTCTGCTAAATTTATATTTTGTTGTTTCACTTATTACTCTTGCAAGAGATGTTTTTCCACATCCTGGTGGTCCCCATAATATTATACTAGACAATCTATCTGCTTTTATTGTTCTATATAATATTTTATCTTTTCCTAAAATATGTTCTTGTCCAACATATTCATCTAAAGTTTTAGGTCTCATCCTATATGCTAGTGGTTTATCAAATTCCATAACATTTTCCTTTCTCTACAACATAGTTAATAATTTTTTAATTAAATCTTCTAAAGATATATCTTGTGTATTTACTTTTTCTATTTGTCTTTCTATATCCTTTTTATTGTATCCTAAAACCTGAAGTGCTGATATTGCCTCATCAATTTTGTTATCATTTGATATATATTCTTTATTTTTATTATCTGATTTAGAAATTGCCTCTTCTGATTTTAATTTATCTTTTAATTCTAATACAATTCTCGCTGCAGTTTTTGCACCAATTCCTGGTATTTTTACTAACTTTGAAGTATCATTTGAAACAACAGCAAGTGCTAAACTCGATGGCTCAATACTTGAAAGCATTGTAATTGCGGACTTAGCTCCTATACCACTTACAGACAACAGCAACTCAAACATTCTTAATTCTTCACATGTTTTAAATCCATAAAGACTAATATTATCTTCTCTTACATAATAATAAGTGTGTACTTTAACAATATCACCTATATTTCCCAAATTTTCTATAGATGTCTCTGACATATAAATTTTATATCCAACTCCATCTTTAGTTTCTAAAACCACATAATTATTAGTTTTTATTTCTATACTCCCCTTAATATATGCAAACATAATACCTCCTACACAAAACAAATTTTCTTAAATAATTTTATCATATAATTATAATTTTGCAAGATATTTTATTTACTTTATTACAATTTTATAAAATATTATTTAATTTTACTAGTAGTAAACTTTTACTTATAACTTTCTGTAATTTGAAAATACTACATGCTATATTTATGATAATGAAAGGGTTGGTAAATATGGCATTGGATTATAAAATAATTGGAGAACGTATTAAAAAAGCAAGATTAAATAAAGAATTTACTCAAGAACAATTAGCTGAAAAATTAGAAGTATCTGTAGCATATTTAAGTAGACTAGAAACCGGTAGTACACATGTAAATTTAAAAAGACTAAATCAAATTTGTGAATTTTTAGATGTAAATGAAGGATATATTTTAAATGGTTCAAATAATAATTCTACATTATATTTAACAAATGACTTTTCTGAACTTTTAAAAGATTGCAAACCTGAAAAATTAAAATTGATATACAATATTGCAAAAGTAATTATAGAAAATTAATCTTTCTGGAAAAGGGTGGAAAATGGGACGGTTCTCTTTTCCACTCAAAAATTGGGTGGAAAAGAGAACCGTCCCATTTTCCACCCCCCTTTTTTCACCTACATTTTTATAATTTTTTCCCAAGATAATTCTTCTTTTCCAAAATGTCCAAAATTAGTGGTTTTAGAATATATTGGTTTTGTTAAATCTAAATAGTCAATTATTCCAGCTGGTGTTAAATTAAATTTATTTTTTATTATATTAATTATATCTTGTTCTGGTATAGTGTTTGTACCAAATGTGTTTATATAAATAGAAATTGGCTCTTCTAATCCAATACCATATGCAACTTGTAATTCACATTTTTTAGCATACTTATTTGCAACTACATTTTTTGCAATATGTCTCATCATATAAGCTGCTGACCTATCAACTTTTGTTGCATCTTTTCCAGAAAAAGCTCCTCCACCATGTCTACTATATCCACCATATGTATCTACAATTATTTTTCTTCCAGTAAGCCCTGTATCTCCTAAAGGGCCACCAATTACAAATCTTCCAGTAGGATTTATAAAATATTTTGTGTTATCATCAAGATATTTAGGATCAATTACAGATTTAATAACTTTGTTTATTATATCTTTTCTTAAATCATCTAAATTTACATTTTCATTATGTTGTGTAGATACAACAATGGTTTCTATTCTTTTAGGAATATCTCCTTCATACTCAACTGTTACTTGTGTTTTACCATCTGGTTTTAAATAATCTAGTTCTTTAGAAACCCTTACATCATATAATTTTTTAGACAATTTATGAGCCATATATATAGCAAAAGGCATATATTCTTCAGTTTCATCGCATGCATATCCAAACATCATACCTTGATCACCTGCGCCACCAACATCGACGCCAAGAGCAATATCAGAGCTTTGCTTTGTAATATTTACATCTATATCGCAAGTTCTATAATCAATATCTGTATTCTCATTATCATAACCTATACCCTTTAAAACTTGCCTTACAATTTTTTCTACATTAACACTGCCTTTAGAAGAAACTTGTCCAGCAATTGTAATCTTATTTTTAGATGCAAAAGTTTCAACAGCAACCCTAGAATTAGAATCCTGCCTTAAAAATTCGTCTAAAATACAATCAGAAATTAAATCGCAAATCTTATCTGGGTGTCCAGGTGTAACACTCTCAGACGTAAAAAAATATCTATTCATAAAAAACCTCATTTAAATTATTAAAGCTCTTGCTTTTACTACTAATCTTTGTTTTCCATTAGGAGTACAAGTTATTAATGTTATTTCCGTTTTACCATCTGTTATTTGGCTAGTACATTCCATTTCAGTTGGGTTAACTATATAACTATCATATACACTATATTTTACAGTTTTATTAGAATTATCAGTTAGTTCAATTAAATCACCATTTTCCAATTCAGATAGTCTTCCAAAAAATTTTTTATTATTATAATTATGACCAACAATACATAAGTTTCCAACTTGATTTGGGTCTGGTCCCCAATATTTAGTAAGTGAAATTTTAAGTAATTCTGTAATTACACTGGAAGTTTGGTTATCACTTGCTATTATTGGATATGTAATATCAATTTTAGGTATACTTAAAACTCCTGTTGTATAATATTGTGTGCCTTGATCAGTTGTAAATTTTTCAACTTCATGATTATTTTGTTCTACATTTACTGCCAAATCGCTAGCTTTTTGTTCTATTTCATTGTTTGCAGCATTTTCATCTAATATAACAATTAAAACTTCATCTTTTTTCTTTTGAGTTGTATCTTCTTGTTTCTTTTCTGTCTTGCTCAAATCAATAGTAGACAAAATTTCTTTAGAAATTTTTTCTTTTTTTGTTCTGTCATATTCTGCATAAATACAATATGAACATAAAACAAATACCAGAAAAATTGAAGCAAAAAGATTTATTTTATGAAGTCTTTTTTTTCTTTTTAGTTCTGGAGTTACATATAATTTTTCGCTTACAAGTATTTGATTCATTTTACTCCCTTTCTATTTTAGAATTATAATTATCTGTATTATATAATTATATCTTTTGTTTTTAATATAAAATTAATAACATTTTATTAACCCATCTCTAGACCGGTTAACAAAATGTTATCCCGGTCTAAAGTAGGTATTTTTAATTAACTTGTCTTTTAACATTTAAGAACTTCTTTATTCCTAATACTCCTAATGTTACTACTGCAAGTGATGAAATTGTTACAATTACTATTGGCATATAATTTCTGTCTTCTCCTCTTGGTGAAGTTATAACAATATCTCTAGCTATACCAGTATCTACTTCTTGTTCTTTATCCCAAACTTGACCTGCTTTTTCATCATCTGGATTAGAAATAGGTTTTGGTGAATTTCCTAATATTGAGTTTTCTGGCACTCTTCCATTATTGCTAATTTCCTTACCAATTTCAGTTGCTTCATTAAAGTTATTCTCTACCCAATCATCACCCGTTAGAATTTGTGTAACAACATAATTTGCACTAACAGAATTTTTATCTTTATTATTAATTGAATCTTTAGTCAATGCATTATTATTTGCTGATATCATATTTTCCTTATTTAGTGTCAAATTAGAAGTTTCCAATGTCCAATTCTCTTTATTATCTGTCCTATTGGCAGTTAGTTCAGGATTATATATTAATTTATCATCTAAGAATACCCTCATTTCTTCAATTTTAATTTCTGAAAGGTCTATATTTTCAGGAGCATACACATAGCCATCATAATTGTTCTCACTCTTATTTGTAACAGTTACTTGATATGTTGTAGTCCATAATGCACCATGTAATAAATTTGAAGAAACTGCAATATCAATATGTCCGAAAGGATTATTATTATCCTGATCTATAACTATAATATTACCTTTGTCTATTTTAAATCCATCATTTTCTTGTTTTGCAGATACAAGTAAGGTTCCATCAGATGTCTCAAGAGATAGTTTTTGAGGTATAATGTCAACATTTGTTATATTTTTTGGTCTTAATGCTATACCAAAATTTGCATTCTCAATATTATAATCTCCAAATGTATGTGATAATTCTACAGTATAATCATTATTAGTTGGTTTTTCAAGTTCTATTTTCATTTCCTTAGTTTGAGCAAACATCTTATTTTTTTCTATAAAATCATCAACATAAGTCTTTATTTCTTCATTATCTGTATAATCTGGATGATATTTTTTTATTATATCTGCTAATCCTGATTCTACAATTCCATCATCGCCATATGGATTATAAGTTTTGCCTTTATCATTTATATATTTAAATACCTCTGTTACTTCGCCATTTAAATTCTGCCAGTTTTTAGTTACTTCTTCTCTTCTATCTCCATTATCTGTAGCTACTGAATATCCTTCTATTAAATACCAATAATTTTCTGGATTTAATGCACTATTTTGATCTGCATTTTTTAAGCTACCAACTTTTTCATTAAATTCATTTTGTATTGTTGATTGATATGCTTGACCATTATAGTATATTGTTTCCTTTTTACCACAGTATGTATATTCTATTGTGTATTCTCCAGGTAATAAGCCTGTAAATGTATATTCACCATTGTCATTAGTTGTAGTAGTTATAGTTCCTTGTGAACTAGTTCCTACTGGTATTATACTTACCTCTATTCCAGATATTTTATCTTCAGGTGTAGTGCTTTCATTTCCATTTTCATCATATTTATTACCTAATTTTCCGTCACCATATCTTTTATTCTCCGTAACTTTTGTATCATCTTCAAATACAGTTCCTTTTATTGTTCTTACAGCGTTGTCTATTACATTTATTTTTAAAGCCCTAACTTCTGTATCGTCTTCCATTCTTAGTATGCTTAAATCTTTATCTCCTGCAAAGTAGTATCCTTTTGTAGTTGGGTTTCCTCCTTCAGTTGGTAAATCGTCTCTTCTTCCATATTTTATATTTTCTGTTGTTCTTACTTGTTCTTTATCTGCACTTGCTGGAGCTGAATCTTGGTCTATTAATCCTTTTGTAAATTCTGTTTGTCCATCTCCTACTCCTGTCTTATAGCTTTCTATTTCTGCCATATTGTAGTATTTTGTACCATTTACTACATTCTTTATATCCTTTACACTATATACTATATATATATATGTTGAAGCTTCTTGAGTTAACATATTGTCTGGCATAGTAATTGTTACAACATTGTTATTGTCACTTGAATTATTTTTAGTTAATTTTTCATCACCAAAATGATATCCTTCAAAGGTTAATTTGCTATCATAGTAATTTTTTATTCTCGTTGCTTGTCCATTTGTTTGTGATGAATTTTTTATTTCTATTTTATATGTAATCCTTATGCCATTTAATGCTTTCATATCTGTATCTCTTACATTTTGATCATTTAGGTTATTTTCTGCATTATCATTGCCAGTATATTCAGTACCATTCATATTATTTATATCATCTGTCATATATAAGTCACTTTGTCTTATAGTTATTCCTTTTGAGCTGTAATCATATGTTCCTGTTACACCATTTACTGTTACATCAACTTTTTGTATTTCATTATTTATACTTAAATCGAATACATCTTTTCCTCTTAGTCCAAAATTTATATATTTTAAATAATCTAAGACGTTATTATTTTTGCTATAATTTGCTAAATTTATTGTATCTGTAGCTGATGATATTTTCATAAAACTATCATCATATTCATGTATTGACATTGGATCTAGTTCTTTATTATTTACTGGTTCCTTATATAATGTGTAGTAATTTATTTTTCCTGTATGCTTTCCATTTGCATCATATGCTCCATCACTTCTTATTTCTGCAAACTTAGCATTAAAACCATTTCTTACACTTTCAGTTTCATATGCATTTGAATTTATCTTATAATAAGGTATATCACTGCCTTCTGGTGTATTTGTATCATTAATTTCACCCTTTTCTGCATTTGTAAATGTTACACCATCATATTCAAAGACTACTCTATAACTATAAAAATTATAGTTTCCATTACTGTCTTTATATGAGTGTGGTACATCTTCAAATACATATTTTCCGCTTGAATCTGTAGTTGCTATGTAATTAGTATTTGAAAAATTTTTACCACCATCAGTGCTTTGTTGTAAAATAACACGTATACCTGATTTTAATGTTTCGTTATTATCATAAAGTCCATTTATTTCAGCACCTTTAGTATTTGACGTTTCTTCCCATACGAAGCCACTTATGGTTATTCCTTTTAATTTAATATAATCTGCATCTTTATTATCATTAAGAGTCGTATCTGTTACATCTTTACCATATGCATTTTGCATTTTTGTTATTAATGCATTATTTTCTAAAATACCAAATGTTATTTGTCTAGCTGTAATTGGGAAAGTTTTTGTTATTTCTTTACTTTCACCTGGTTGTATGGTTTCATTAGCCAAATCTCTTAATGTTTGTGTTGATTTGGAATCACTATTTATTCCAGCATCCATTACATCATTTATTTCTGTAATTTTTACAGGTACATTACCACTATTTTTAACAACAATTTTATAAGTAACTTTATCCCCACTATTTACTAGAACAGGTCCTTCGCCACTTTCTGGTTTCTTTAACGTTTCATCTTTTTTACGATAATCATTTGTTTTAGTATCATTATCATATTTATGTTCTGCTTTTCCAGATCTTCCTGTTCCATAGTCTTTTGCAGCATTAGTTGCATAACTATTTGAAGTAGAATCTACCTTCGTTATATATTTTTCTAAGCTTACCGCATAAATAGCTTTTTCTACATAATCGCTATCTTCTGTTCTATATTTATCTGTAATTTCTTGGTCTGAATCAGTTAATTTAGCAGTATTTTTTAAAGTTTGGTGATCAGGTAGACTATCTTTAAATTTAACATATACAGTTATAGTTTTAGATTCTCCAGGCTCTAATTTTTCTATTTTAGGTAAAGTTATTTTTCCATCATTAGCTATGACATTATTTACACTATTTTTATTGAATCCATATTTAGATACTTCATTTGGCAATATATCTTCAACAATAACATTTGTAGCTGTCTTATCTCCATTATTATATACTTTAATAGTATATTCTATTATATCACCTGGGTCTATATATACTGGATCCTTTATTTTATTAGTTCCACTTGAATATACATCTGTATTTCCACTTTTATAAATAGGATCTTTTGTATTATCATCTGCTTTTCTATTTTCTCTGCCAGATATAGCTGCTTCTACATTACCATTTTTTATTTGTGTTATATATTTTTGTAAGCCTAAATCTACTTTTATTAAAGTTACATAGTCACTATCTTTTTGTCTATATTTGCTTGTTATAACTTGGTCTGCACCAGTTATTTCAGCTGTATTAGTATATATTTTTCCACCTTCTAATTTATCATCAAATTCAACAAACATTATATATATACTTTTATCCTTTTTATTTACATTTATTGGTTCTAATGTAATTTCTCTATTTTCAGGTACATTTTGCCATTTAATATTGTTATTAGCAAAATCATCTATATTATCTAAAACATAATATCTTTTTGCTTTTTCAGGTAATGTATCTTTTATTTTAATATTTGTAGCATTTGTTTTTTCTGAGTTATTATAAACTACAATTTCATAACCTACAATATTTTTACTATTAATTTCAACTGGATTACTTATTTTAGTTTCACCATTTGACATAATATCTTTGTTGTTTCTAAAATCGTGGTATATAGGATCTTTTGTATTATTATCTGCTTTTTTATCTGATCTATTTCCTATTTTACTATTAAAATTTTCAGTTAATTCATTTGCACTATTTCCAATTCCAAAAATACATTTTTGCAAGCTTATATCTACTTGTGCAAGTTTTACATAGTCACTATCTTTTGTTCTATATGTTGATATATTATTATCTACATATACTTTTGCATCATTAACTGCTACTTTTCCTTTTAACTTTTCAAGAGAAAAGTTAACTGTAATATAAATTTCTTTAGATTCGTATCCAGCTAAATCAATATTTTCTATATAAAGTTTGTTATTATTACTTTCATCTGTTCTATAATGTATGTCGTTTCCATCTTTATCTTTTACGCTTACTAATTTACTAATTTCTTGTGGCAAAGAATCTATTACTGTTACTTTTTCAACATTATAAGATTTATTATTATATACTACTATTTTATATGTAACAGAATCCTCAATGTTTATTTCTACTGGATTTTCACTCTTCAAAGTAAAATTTTCTATATTACTTGTTACTGGTGTTCTACCATTAAGATATATTTCATTTATAGAATTATCTAGTGCTTTTTTATTTTCTCTACTAGGAGATACATCACTATCGCCAACATTAACTATATATTTTTGTAGTGAAACGTCATTATCTTTAATTATTTTAATCCAATCAGAATCTTCATTGTTTCTTGGCGTAGGTACAAGGATTTCTCTTTTGTTATTTTCATCTACAGTACTAACAATAGTACATTTTTCTATAACAGCAGTATTATTAATTAATTCATCATTTTGAGTTAACTTATTTACTTTATATGTTAGACTTAGTGTATCAACCTGATCGCCTAAATCAACGATACCTTCAAATTTTATTTTTGATCCATCTACACTTAGTTCTTTCCATTTTTCTTCATATTTATCATAATAGCTTCCACTACTATATTCAAGTTCAGAATCAGCATTATCTATTATTTCACTTATTTTTAATTTTAAATTTTGTCCTGAAGGAGTTTCATTGATTAAATTAACCCTATATGTTACTTCATCTCCTAACTTAACCTCAACTGGATTTGTTAATTTCCTAGTATTTGGATTAATTTCAAAAGCATTTTCTACCGTCTCTGTTTTAACATTATCATCTTTTGTTTTATATAAAAATTCAACATTATACATTCCAGCTGGTAAGAATCTGTCTGAAAGAACTGTTTGTAATGTTCCAATCATATTAGAATCATAAATAAAATTTTTTAATCCTGCTGACCTTCTTAATATAACCAGTACATCAAATATTGTGGCTAAATCATCTTGCCTATCAGAACCTACACCACCGGCAGCAAATATAGCTCTTTCAATTACGTCTTCATTTAAGTCTTCATATCCATTAAGATATCTAAGAAGTAAAATGGCATCATCCGAATTAATTTTTCCATCTATTCTTACATTTCCATTTTGGTCTAAACTACCTATATCTCCAATTATTCCAATTTGTGCCAATAAAGCATTTTCACCTGTACTAACATATTTATTATTCAATTTATCATTTAAAGAATAATTATATATATCCTTACATATTATATTAACTCCAACTAGATTAGAAAAATTAGGATTGTAGGTATTAATACTTATTTTATACTTTCCATTATCTTTTTGTTCTATTTTTAATATATCAGCAACATTAATATTTTCATTACTTATAATTTGTTTATATATTTGCTTGTGTGCTCTATCATCACTACCATAAATTAATTGACCATTTCTATTAACTTGATAAACATATTTTTCTAATCGAGCATCTATATCTTTACTTTCAATATAAAAAAAGTCGAAGTCTTCAAATCTGTAATCTTTATGATCATTATCAGAAATTATTTCAGCCTTATTATAATAAATTACATTACTCTTCATTTTTGTTACATCAAATTCTACTGTCACATATATCTCTGTATGCCACTCAATTTTAATTCCAGAAATTTCTATTATGCCAGCTTTATCATCATAAACACTTGATATTTGAGAATCCTTATTGCACTCTACTTTAACTTCTTTAATTCCATCTTTAGGTAACGTATCTAAAATAGTAACATCTGTGATCTCTTTTGTATCTGAATAATTATTATTATATAAATCTATTTGATATTCAACTTTTATTGTTTCAAATACATTATCTTTATTTATACATATAGCATCAGTCAATTTTGATGGTTTATCATTTGCATTTAAATCTTTATTAATTGTATTAGATACTGTTTTGGGTTTTGTTTCGTCATCACTATCATTAAGTTCTTTAGTATCAGATCCATAATATTCAGATTTTCTATTTGATCTACTTTCAACAGATTCATTATTTACTTTTGTAATAAATTTTTGTAAAGAAATACATGGTTTGCTAGATTTTTTGGTAATAGTTACCGTTTTACTTTCATCTATTGTATCATTTTTAATGCTATCAATTAATAATAGTGTCTGTTTATTAGTTTTATACAATATATTATATTTTACAGTTTTTACTTCTTTACTAATACTCAATGTAACAGTATATGTTACCTCTTTTGAACTATCTGATCCATTTATATTAAATTCATATTGTTGTTTATCTTTCTCAGCACTTTGAGTCAAATGAGTATCTCCACCATCTACTTTTATTGTGGCATTAGAGTCTAAATTCTTAACATTAACAATTAATTTTTTATTATCTTCACTCATATTTACAGTTAAAATAGGTGTAGAACTTCTAACTCGTCCAGACAAATTAAATGCCTCATTATAAACAGAATTAGGATATCCTTGATCATTCTTTATGCTAACATTATTTGGTATTTTATTTGCTTTTACCAAATCAGTACCATAATTTTGCATAAAATACCATAAAGCAATCTGTACTTGACTTTCATCATTATACTGAATTCTATTGCTGTTTCTGTTATTTAGTCCATTAGTATCTGCCTTGGATAAAATATATGCTAGCATCCTTTCAGATTGATTTTGGCTATCAGTTTTAACATCGTATGGGCCCAATCCTCTATACCTAATACCGATCTCCATAATCATTTATTGAATTATAACTATTAATACAAAATAGATATTTATTATGAAATGATGAATTTGTAGCAGAATGATTTCTTATTATATAATCTCCATCAGGTCTATCTATGTAATCTTCACCATAAGCCTTATTTATATCTATTGTCAACCCAAAAAGTATTAACACTGTCAATATTAAACCAATTTGAATTACCCTTTTTAATTTCATATTTTGCTCCTCCTTATATTTGATTATTATATATCAATTATAAATATTTATTATGTACACCTAGATAATTTTATTATACTACATTTTTTTTATAAAATCTACCCCTTTTTATAAAAAAAAAGCCTATTTCTTGCTAGAAAATAGCTTTTTTTGACATTTTTTTCTTTTTTTATTTACGGAAGGTTACTGTTTTTATTTTATGCCTTCATATATTAAATTTTTGTTACATTATTTTTTCTTATACTCATTAATTTTTTCTCTTTTTTTATCTTTTTTATATTTCCCTAGTGTTTGCTAATTTATTCCACATTTAATCTATTTATTTATTCTAGTCCATTTAATTAATGAAGTAAATTCTTCTTTATTTCTTACAATTTTCTATTTCCTCTTTTGTTAATCCAGTTACCTTTACTATTAGTTCAGTATCTATTCCTTCAGCTTTCATTTTTCTTGCTATATTTAATTTTTCAATAGTTATCCCTTCTTTTTTTCCTTCTTTTCTTCCTTCTTTTCTTCCCTCTTTTCTTCCTTCTTTTCTTCCTTCTTTTCTTCCTTCTTTTCTTCCTTCTTTTCTTCCTTCTTT
>CANQMG010000015.1 GCA_947624925.1 uncultured Clostridia bacterium
AAACATTAAAATTAGACAAGATGGTAAACTTTTTACCAAACTATTTAGAAAGCATAAAAACACAAGATATATCAATAGTAGATATATTGTATAGATTAACAGAAGAAGAAATAAAATATAGAGACGAAAGAGCTTCAAAGATACAAGTGTCAGTAGCAGGCTTTCCATTTGAAAAAGAAATGAAAGATTTTGATTTTTCATATCAGCCTGGAATAAATAAACAACAAATGTTAGAATTAGAAAGTCTAAGATTTATGGAAAATAAAGAAAATGTGCTATTCGTTGGTTCAAGTGGAGTTGGAAAAACACACTTAGCAATAAGTCTAGGAATAGCAGCAGCAAAAAAAAGATATTTAACATATTTCATATCATGTCATGATTTAATAATGCAATTAAAGAAAGCACATAATGAAAATAGATTAGAGCAAAGGTTAAAGCAATTTTGTAAATACAGGTTACTAATAATTGATGAAATAGGCTACTTACCAGTAGATAGAGACGGAGCAAATTTATTTTTTCAGTTAATAGCGAAAAGATATGAAGAAAATTCAACAATAATAACAACAAATCAACCATTTTCAAAATGGGGTGAAGTATTTAGTGATAACACGTTAGCAAATGCAATATTAGACAGACTATTACATCATTCCAGTGTAATAAAAATAACAGGACAATCTTATCGATTAAAAGATAAATTAGATGAAGTTGAAAATAGAAAATAAAGCAAAAATATATTCCAGAAAATGTAATTATACTATTACATTTTCTGGAAAAAGGACATTGAATTTTTCTATCAATTTAACTTTGTATTTTTTTATCAATTTTATATTGACTTTTACAACTTTTTATTTTTAGCTCCTTTCAATACTTTATAAGTTATTCTTATCAGTCTTTTATAGTATTTTGGTAAAAACTTCTTGTAATTTTTTAATTCTTTTTTATTTTTATTAGTACAACACCAACAGCTAACATGATCCAAAATGTCATATAAGCGAACCTTTTGCTCATTCCAAAAGAAACCATTATTATAGCAATATTGTAGGCATTGTTCTTCTGTCATACACCACTCTACAAGTGGATATATTTTGTGTTCATTATGATTTCTTTGTGTTCTTTTCAATTCATCTGATGCAATACCTATATATTCCCTGTAGTTTTCACCATACTGTTTTTTTAGATATTTATTAATTGATATATTTTTTTCGTTTGTACCCCATCTACACTTACCGACCACACAATCCATATCCGTATTGAATACTTCCATCTCTTTTATGTACCTTAATTTTAAACATTTTTTTACGAAAGGTAACTCTAGGATATAATTGTGTGAATTTAATCCTTTTCTTTTTTAATATTCTTTTTATCCTGTTTCTTATCTTATAGATAGCTTTAAACTCCATTCCGAGTGTCAAAGAAAATCACTTCATCTATCTTATAATTTTTTTCTAAAAGCATTAAAAGCATTGCTAGACTATCTTTACCAAAACTAACACTTGCTATATAATTCATAACTAGCCATAAACATATCCATTTATGGCAACAACTCTGTCCTCCTATGCTACTTACAAAATGTTTTCACGCTGCTATGAATTGTTTTATATAATAATTATCAACCTTTATTACAACCCTTTTCAGGGATAGTTATGATTTCACTTCCTTTCTCTTACTTATTATTTTCAATTTGATTCCTCCTAAAAAAATAAAAAGGATATATTGGTATTACTACCTTTATACCCTTTCTATTATTAATAATTACTATCTTTATATAAATAAACTTCGTTACTAATCTTCGTTACCTTTGAATTACTTTCAACTAACATTTCTTGTACAGTTTTATTTGTATAGTTATCACTTATAACAGTATCTTTAATTCGATCAATAACTTCCATAGCATCTTTAAGTTTATAAATATCATCTAAGTAAATATATTCAAATAATTCTTTAACATCCATAAGTAATAAATGATTATCTTCTAAATAAAATGCACTTACTCTCTCTACTCCTAGATGTTCTCTTAAAGTTCTTTTTTCATCATTATTTAAATCTGAATATTGTATCATATTTTACCTCCTACGCCACTTTTCTTTCATTATTAAGATTTTGAGTATAATTATTTTCTTTATCTCTTATTATTCTATACTTATAATATCCATACTTTGCTATAGAATCTGCTCTTTCAATTTCAATGTCTGCAATTAATCTGCCAATGCTATTATAATTATAATATTTTTTAAATACTCTGTTGCTATACTCAGATCTCTTACCATTATAATTTTTAATCATATTAAATTTACAGTTTGTTAAATTATTTTTATGATCACTGATTCTAATTTTTCCACAAGCTCCATTATCTACTTTTAAATACACACTATTAGTATTTTTAGACACCTGTATAGTTACAATAAATCCTCTTTTATTTAACATTTCTTTTATTCTTTTTGCAATTCTTTTTTCTTTACTAATTTTAAACATATTTTTTCTCTCCTTTTTATTTTTTTATTTGTAGCAATCTACAATAGTTGCACGATATTCTGGACCATCTTCTATTTTTAGATTACCTTTAATATCATTCATTTCATATTTTATTTTTCCATTAGATTCTTTGGATACCTTAATATAAAATCCGTTTTCTTCATCATACCATGTTCCATCTGGTGCTATTGTTACTTCAGTGTCTATTGCTCCATACTTAGTTAAATCCCATTCAATATCTTTTTTCTTTGCCGAGCTGACATTAATATATTGATTTGGATTATTTTTATCTTTTACAACAAACATTTTTGAATAATCACTATCTTTTTCATAAAAATGCCATCTTATATATGGATTATTATAAGTAATTAAACCACCAGCAGAGTTAATAAGTTTTTTATCATAATCTCTAATTGCAAACTTATATATTGTTTCATCATCAGAATATAGTATATTTGCTAATTTATTTGCTGCTGATTTTTCATATTCTACATCCATTATTCCATTTTCAATAAAATACTTATATTTCCTTATTATTTTTTCAAGTTGTTCTTCTTCTTTTCTTATTAATTCCTTTTTGGATATAATAACTTTTTCCTTATATTTTGCATTTATTCCAAAAGGTTCTAATAACTCATCAACTGTCTGTCCTTCTCGTGTTATAACCAATACTTTGAAATGTTCCAATTTTATTTCCTCCTTTATTACAAAAATAGAGCATTTTTTTATGCTCTATTTCTGTATTTTATTATTTTTAATTTTAAGCTACTTTTTTTCTTTTAGTATTTTTAGTTTCAGGTTTATTTTCTTTAAAAAAATCTAGTTTTTTTACCTGTTTTAAAGTTCTTTTTAATGATTTTATATTTTCCTCTGTCATTGAATATTCAATATCTTTATTCATTTTTTTCACCTCTACTTATAATTTTTTAGATTTGATAGAATAAAACTCAATCTAATAATTTATTTTCTATTCCATTTATGAAATTTTTCATTATAATTCATCACAACAAATTCTCTTCTATCAACAAACTCTTTATTTAATTTTTTTAGTTCATCTACAAATTCAACTAAATCTTCCCAATGCTTACATGAAAGTATAGCTTTTCCTTTTTTATATAAAACAAACATTATAACCCACCTTCACACTTAAATTTTCTCTTTAAAGTTATTTAACTGTCCAATAAATTCAAATTGTGATATTCTTTCTACTTATGCTAATTTTCTTTTATTCACTTCTTCTGATTCCTTATTTAATTCTTCTTTTAAAGTTATTGGTATCTCATTATCTCTAATAGAAAAAAACGATCTTATTTTTTCAGCATCATATATCTTTTCAAGATTTAATGAGATAAAACTGGATGTATGCAATACTGTATGTAAGTCCATTACAACATATACATTATTTACACCTTGTATTTTAGCAATTTTTTTGGATTCACTTTTAGAAATTACATTTGGTACTCCGAATAACAATCTTATCTCTATATTGTTTATGTATTTTATATGCCAATAACATTTCTGATACTATTATAATATTATTAACATTTCTATTATCTTTTATAAGATGTATTTTTTCTTTTTCTGGATATAATATCATAATATTGTTACTGGCTTTAGTTCCATTATATTTGTTATTACTACTAAACCATATATCAGATGTATCTGTACTGTACATCTTATCTAAATGAATTCTTAGACTTACTATTTTGCAATTATCAATAACTGGTATAAATATTCCACTATGTGATACAAAATTCCATCTTAATCTTTGATCTTGAAAAAATCCTGGTACACCACATAATTCATATCCATTTTTTATTATTTTTTTACATATAGCAATCTTTGTATTTTCATTAGTTGGTATTGATTTAAAACCTATTCTTTTAGTATCTTCTAATGTAAATCCTAATTTTAACAGTTTATTTTTATGTATATCATTAAGGGTTAATAGATTTAAAAAAATACGATAAACATCATCTAACTCTTCATTGCTTTTTTTATTATTTATTACAATAGAGGTCCTTATATTATCTTCAACTTCACAGCTGTCTTTAATTAGTCTTATATATGCTTCCTTATTTGTTATATATTTGTTTTTTGCATATAATCCTATAGCATAACCACTTTCGCCGCAATCTTTGCATATATAGCTATTATTTAAAGTATTTAATTTCATTGCTCCATTAGTTGAATTACAGAAAGGACACCTTACATAAATAATATTTCCTAATGAATGTATTTCTTGTAATCCTAGTTTGTTCTTTACATTAACAATGCTAAGACAATTATATATATCGTTATTTTTCAATTTAAAAACCTCCTTATGCAATTATTTTTTCTTGTTTAAATTTGTTGTCTTTTATGAGTTCAATGTATTCATTAGCAGTTTTCTTTATTTCGTTAGATATTTTTAAGAAACTTTTTATATCGTTTTTTGCCCAATTAGTTATATATCCGAAACTACAAATTGATGTGTCAAAATTAAAATAATCAGCAACTAAAAAAGCAACTGATTCTACAAATATCTCACTTTTATCCCTGTCAATTTTATAATCAAAATTATCATATAAACAATGACACAATTCATGTATTAAAACTGCTGTTTTTCCATCTTGTGATAATTCTTTACTTAATACTATTTTGTCTTTATCATAGTATCCTTTTGTATTTCCTAAATTTTCTTCTAATACAATTGGTACAGGAGAAATGTTAATTAATGTATTGTATAAATCCTGAGTTGTATCTGTATTTATATTATCATCAATAAAAGGAATTCTTTTTTCACCTTTTTTTAAATATGTATCTCCTATATCATATACTGCGACTTTTCTATAGCTAATACCTTCTATGACTTCAATTTTATTATTATCCTTTTGCTCTTTTTCTTCTTTACCATTAATATTTTGTTGTCCTTCTATATTTTTTTCTTTCTTATATCTTACTGGTACATAAATATATATAGTTTTAGGATTTTTCTTTACACCTCTTCCTAATTTATTCCAATCGCAAAAACCTTTTACAATTGTTGCATTAGGATTTTGCACATATACTAATAAAGTATTTAAGAAACTATAATTATTTCTTATTTTCTTTATTAATTTTAAAAATTTAGGATACTCGCCTCTTTCTATGACACTTTGTATTCCTTCTAATAGCTTTTCGTAATTGACTTTATTTTTAGGCACATTTTTCACCTCTTTTTATAATTTTTTCAACTGCCTTCATCACTGCAATTCTATCTCTGCTACTCCTTATACTTTCCAAAGCTAAGTCAATTTTGTTATAACATTGATTAATTTTTTCTCTATAAGTAATTACTTGCTCAGCAGTTTCTGTTCTACCAATTATTTCAATTAAAGTTTCATATTCATCAATTTCTCTATGTAAATTATTTATTTTTATGTTTTCCTTTCTTATTATTTTTTTAGCTTGATTAATAAATTCATTAACACCTTTCATAATTTTATCCTCCATTTTACTTATTATCATATATTTCTTTAAGTTTTATTTCTTCATATTCTTCTATAAACTTATTCAATTTATTGATACTATCATCTTGATATTTACTCTCTATAAAGAGATAGATTTCTTTATTAGATTCTTCATCTCTTGATAACTCAATTTTTACACATAAATCAATTCCAACATGACTTACTTTATTTTCGATTTTATCCAAAGATCCCCATAATTTTTTAATTGTAATATTATCATTTAGCATATAAATTTCAGAATATGACTCAAAACTTTTACTAATTTCTTGACTATATATCGGATTATATTCACTATCAAATAACTCATTAAATTTATTTATCACACTTTTAACATCTTTTTCTTTGTCAATAAATTTTATCCATTCTTTTATTGCTTTTATTATTGCTTTGTTTGAATCTATTTCTTTTTGAATTAAATATGCTTGTTTAATTTCTTCAGGAGTTAGTTTTATTTTTTGTTCTCCTCTTTTAATAATTCTTCTTTTTATATACATTTTGATTTTCCTTTCTTTTTCATTTTAATTTTTAAATATTACAAGTAACAATTGTTATTATTCCATTATCCTCGTATGGTTTTATATATTGCGTGTAATAATCCTTTATATACTTCTTACCTTCTTCTTCGTTTCTAAATCCGTATGTTATAAGGTCTAATGGTATCATTCCATGCCATTTTCCATCTGGTGTTATAAGAGAATGACTAATACAAAAACCATCTTCCAATTTTATTTTTTTATTTTCCTTTTTAGATTCTCTTGTTGCCATCTGATTCCAGCAGACATCTTTTATTTTTCCACAGGATTCATATAAGTATTTTTTATTTTCTTTTTTTACTATAAGTATTTCATTATTTGCATAACCTTCAGCTATATTGCCAAATATAACTCCTGAAATAAATCTCTTTTGTCTTTTTATACTTTTTTCTAGGCTTTCATCAGATAATAATTTTAAATAAGGTTTTAGTAAATCGCTTATATCTTGTCCTTCTTTTGATATAATGGCTAATCTAAACATTAATTTCACTTTTCATTTCCTCCTATTTATCATATATATATTGATTTAAAATTTCAGTTACTGCATCTTCCAACTCATAATAATCTCCTCCATAGATAGCAGCTTCATCTTCGCTATTCTCTCTATCTTCATTAGGAATTATTATATTTTTTCTATTTAATAGATTTTCAAATAAATCAATAATTTTAATTGCTATTTCCCTGTTTTTTTCCATTTTCTACCTTCCCTCCTTATATTTTTCATTCCATTTTTTCATAATATATTCTGGTGTATAAAAAACTCGAATTTGCTCATTTATTAAAGAGTTGCCTTGAATAACAATACCTGCCATATTATAAAAAAACATTTGTATATAAGTCATACATACACAAATGAGATCAATATCTTGTGCTACAAATAAAGCTTTACTTTTATAATCAATCTTCTTTGAATCCAATTCATTAGCAACACTTAACAGTAATACACCACTTCCACAAGCAGGATCATTTACCGTAATAAAATTTTTTTTATTTAGATCCTCTACATTTCCTAATTGCAATTTTGCCATCGCTTTAGCTAAATGTGTTGGAGTAAAGAATTGCTGATTCTGCTTTGAATATGCTCCAATTTTTGCATATATTTCTCCTAGAACATCAGTTATTTCATCTTCATTGGATATTAACTTAACTAATTCCCCAACCAATTTGAAAAAAAATTGATGTTCACTCTTTTGATACTTTTTTATTGTTTGTAAATATAAATCTTCATATTCTTGCCTATAATAAAACCAATTTTGTATAGATATTGCAAACATTAATACAAAATCTCTAAATACATCTGTTATATGATATTTCCCATAACTAAACTTTAACAAATTTACAAAATTTTTATATTTATTTTCAATATATACTTTCATATAATCTCCAATCTAAAAGAGAAGATTCTATAAATCTTCCCTTTCTACTATTTTTTCAATTTTTATTAATCTTCTTGGTGTTTCATAAGGTCTTAATGTACTGTTAAACCAATTTATCATGGATTCTACTTCTTGTTTTGCTGTTTTCTTATTATTAACATAGAATGTGTCAACAAAACTTGTAGTTGAATTTGCACATAATGCTTTTACTATAATATTTCCTTCTTTTGGCTTATTAATACAATTTATATTTTTGCTATTTTTTCTTATTTCTAACTCATTACTCAGCCCTCTTCTTTTACCTTTTAAACCACATTTAATACATACATATAGATCATAAGAACCCTTGCAGTCGCTTAATGTCATTAAATTTTGTTTTTTAAATTCGTGTCCATATTCTAATAATCCTATTTTCATAGTTATACTCTCCTTTCTTACTTTATTATGTAATGGATAAGCACCATTGATTTCCATATTTTTTAAAATTATTATTTGAATTTAGAACTTGTCTTATCTTCTCTCTTACATGATTATTATTTTCTGCTTTTTTTGATTTTGACAAAATATTATAAATATCATCTATTGTAGCTTTATTTTTTAGATATTCTAATGTTGCTTGTATTAAATCTCTCCATGTTATCTCAGTAATTGTCATTATGTTTTGCTTAATATTTATTGTGCTTTTTTGAGAAAATATCCAAATCATATTTTTTCTAAAAACTAATATATGCTCATGTTTTATAGGAATAAATGAGCTATCGTTATAAATTTTATTATTTGACATACAATTATGCTGTATTTTTATAATATGAGATTCTAATTCTCCATACCATTTCATATCTTTTATGATACTGAAATACTGTCCCTTTTTTCTAACATCTCCAATTAGAATTGCATGTCTGCCACCATTAATTAAACTATGGTATATTTTTTCATTTACAATATCTAATTTTTTTATAAAATCTTCATAAGGCATATTATTAGATAAATCATACTCAGAATATTTTTTTCTTTGTTTTTCGTATTTTATAATATCCCAATATGGTGGATGCGAAAATATAAAGTCAGCTCCTGATGGTATTTCATCAATTAATGCGTTCCATCCATTGTTTAAATCTAAATGTAAACTGTTTGTTATTCCTAATTCAATAGCAACATCTTTTCCAGTACCTCCACCGACTGAATATTTCAATGAATTTTTTAGGTTTTGATTCTGGATAAAATTGTTTTATCAAATCTCTTATTACATATCCAGAGCAATTTCCTCTATATGAAGAATCGCCATAATTTCCTCTATCTTTATAACTTATTATACTTTGCATTATTATTCTCCTTCATCAGTAATTTCTACAATTTTGTGAATATTTGGATACATACTAAAAAAATGGATTCTATATTTTAAAAAGTATATTAAATCATATTTATTCATTTTTTATCTCTCCTATCTCTACAAAATTTAATTTATATTTATTAAAAACATAAGATATAATATCTTCATACATATAGAATTGAGGAGTATTATAATTGCTAAGTGCAATTTCATATTCTTTTCTCCAATTCAATAGAGTATTAACAATATCATCCTTTGTTGTTTTATATAATAATTTGAGTGCTACTTCATCATTTTCTTCCATAAACAACTGTACTATTTTTTTCCTTTTAGATTCATTCATATCCGCATTTCCTTTCTCTACAAGATTTCTTTATAGATAAATAATTGCTAAATATATGAAAATAGGAAAGTAAAATATACTCTCTACTTTCCTATTTTCTAAGTTTTTTATAATTTTAAAATGGTAGCTCATCATCTGAAATTGCAAAATCAGGGCTATCATTAGACTCTATAGCATCTTTTCCCAATAAAATAGAATTGTCAGTATTCTTTTTGCTATCTGCAAAATATACTTCTTCAGCAATGACTTCAGTCGCATAACGTTTCTGACCTTGATCATCTTCCCAATTTCTTGTTTGAATTCTGCCAATAATACCGACTTGTTGACCTTTCTTAAAATACTTACTGCAAAATTCGCCTGTTTTATTCCAAGCAATAATTGTAATAAAATCTGCTTGTCTTTCTTCTCCCTCTTTTACAAATCTTCTATTAACAGCTAAATTAAATTTAGCTACTAATGTATTATTATTTTGAGTATATCTCACCTCTGGATCTTTTGTTAATCTTCCCATTAATATTACTTTATTCATTTTTATTACTCCTTTCTAATTTTATTTTTTTATATATATGTAATTTATCTTTACCATCTCTATACATAGAAATTAATTCTCCAATCTTACAATAATATGTTTAATAATTTCTTCTATTGTATTTATTTTTACTGATATATGTCCTATTTTATTAGTTTTAGAAGAATCTACTTTAAATTTTATGTAATAATAATATCCTTCCTTATAGCCTTTAATTTCGTACGCTAATTTCTTTGTTCCTTCTTTTTCTTTAAAATAAATTTCTCCATCTTCAGATAAGATAATATTATTAATTCTATCTATAGTATCATTTAGTATATTCTTATCTAATTTAGGTTTAATAATGAAAACTGCTTCATATTTTTTATCCATACTTTTCCTCCTATGCTACTAATAAATTTTCTAATAAATCCTGTTGCTCATAATTTATTTCTTCAATACTATTATCAAAAAGGCATGACAAGAAATTTATTATATTTTTTCTTGTCCATGTTCTATAATTAAAAGCATTTCTTCTATAATTTAGTGGTAATCCAATTGTCAATTCTAATTTAGAATCACTTTTACTAAAATCAGATTTGCACAAATTCCCTTTTTCGATTGTGTTTAAGAAAATACTTAGCCAATAGTTTAAATATAAATTATTATCTGAATCTGTTCCTTTCGTTTTTTTACCATATAAATATATTTTTCTTGGTAAAATTCTATAGTTACTTATTATGGTGAATTCATCTTCTAATAAACATTCATCTCCATTTACTTTAACCTGGCAAGTTGTATTTAAAAACATATCAGGATATTTAGGAAATCTTTTGCTGAACATAAGTCTTTTTATAGCTCTTTTATCTTGAATATTAAATTTACATTCCATAATTCTTTTCTCCTTCCTTCTTATAGGCTTCCAAATAACATTGTCCATATAAGTCATTTTCAAATATATAATCAAGCTCTACTGGTGAAGTATATATTTTGTTATACCTTTTATACATTTTAGGTAATTTCCCACCATTCCAAGTGAAACAATTTTCAGGCTCAAAAATATTATATTTAAATTTTTTTGGAAATCTCGATGCAAATACTATTGCTTGATTATTTTTATTATTTAAAATTTCAATACTTACTGTATTATCAGCCACAACAAAGGGTTTGCCTTTATAGAAACCCATAAAAATACTGCTAAACTTTTGTAAAGCAGTTAATCCTAAATTATATTTTGACATTAAATCTAATATTGCCTCTGTATCTGTAATATCTTTGACTTCGCTTATAAACTCCACAGAAGGTTCTGTTCCATTCATTGCGATTACTGTATCACCTCTCTTAAATGGATGACAATTTTTATCTGATTTATCTCCGAACTGAAGCAAATCTTGTATGAAACAGACACCAATCATAATTTGTTTTTCTTATAGAATTTGCTATATCTCGAACATCTAAATTTACACCCTTTTCAAATTTTATAAGCTTATTATCTTTTAATAATGCAAATCCATTTCCATGTCCTCCTAACTGTCGTTCTAAATATTTTAAGTATTTATCTAGTCCGTATATTCTTTCTATTTCTCTTTCACCTTTTTTATTCATTAACAAGACTCTACACATTTATTTATAACCTCCTTATATTTATTTGTAATGATTTCTCCCATTTTTCTTGCCTGATCACTATTAAAATTTTCTTTACCTATAAAATTATTTATGAATTTTGTTGTATCAATACAAAAATCACAAGCCCTTATATATTGCTCTGCATTTATAAATTTTAACAGTCTAAATTCCAATGTTTCTACACTTGACATTGTATTAAAAGAATTATATCTACTATATTCACTTATTTCTGATAAACAGTAATGATTAAAAGATCTACCCCAAAATTTAATAGTTTGGTCTAAATTATTTTTCATTTCTGTAAGTATAGGAAGAAATAATTCTTTTTGATATTTTCTTATTAAGTTTTTATAAGGTGTAGCAACATGAAGATGTGTTCCACATGAATTTCCTACATATTTTGAAAATTTATTTATTTTTTTGCATATAGTATGAAATGATTTTTTATTATAAAAAATAGGGCTTTTCCATTCTAGTCCCTGAATACTACAGTCATAACAGCCAATAAAATTATATTTTACAAGCTCATATAATTCTTTTGTTTTACTAGATGTTTCAAATTCAAATGAAAAACTAATTTGTGTTTGTTTTCCCTGAAATTTATTATTTTTAGTACAATAGTCATAAGAAGTTTTACAGTCGTTACATATAAAATCTGTTTTATTAATCTTTTCTACTGCATAAGCTAAATATTCTTTTCCACAATATGTACACTTTCTATAATCTAAAAATCTTTTTATTTTAAGCATTTTATTTTCCTTTCATAAAAATAACTATATAAAATTGAATAGTTATTTTAAGCAGCATTTTGCAATATATTGCTACTTTCTTCTATTTTTTTATTTATGGAAATTTTTTCTCTTTCTAAGACATCTGGATAAGAATATAAAATTTCTAGATTATTAAATTTAATTACAATAGAAAGTATTGTTTGAATATTAGATTTTAAATTAATTTGTGTTATAGATTCAACATCATCAATGAAAATAGGAGTTTCAATCCCAGTAACTTTATTTATTAATTGAGAAATTTCTATATCTGCACGTAATTTATATGATTTAGAAAGTTTTTCATAGTTTCTTCCATCATATTTTATTTCATATATATCTAAGATTTCGCCTGTTTCTTCATCTATTTTAGTAAATTCTATTGTTACTTTATCTAGATATTGAGAAATTCCTTTCATTTGTTCTTTCATAATTAATAAATTTAATCTGGTTACTATTTGAATTTGTTTGCTGTATTTTTCTATAGTTTCTGCAATTTCTGTTTCTTCTCTTTCAATAGCTTCTATTTTATTTTTTGCATCTACTATATTGTTATATTTAATTTCTATCTCTCTGTTATATAATTCTACTTCTGATTTTTCTTTTCTCAGCAAATCAATTTTTTCTTTCAATTCATCTCTTCTTTGAGTTTGTTGTTTCATTTCAGGAGTTTTCATTCTGTTATATTTCTTAATTTGTTGATTTTTCTCTTCTACAAGATTCTTAGTTTCCTCTTTTAAATTTTCTATTCTTTTTGCTATTTCATTTATACTCCTTTTATATGAAATAGTGAGAGCTTTAATTAAACTTTCATTTACTATATCTTGTTTGCAAGTAGGACATTTCGATTTTTCTGAAGATACACTTTTAAGATTTTCTAATTCTTTTTCCTGCTTTTTTTGATATTCTTTAAGGTCTACATTTATATTGTTAGCTATTTTTGCTGTAATCTTTTTAATGTCTTTTTCTAAATCTTCACAGCTTATAATCTCTTCTGTATTAGTAATTAATTTCTCATACTCTTCCTCTAAGCTACTTAATTCTTTTTCTTTATTAAATACTTTTGGAGTATCTTCTCTCTGTATTGCTATACTGGTATAAATACCTTTACTACCATTTATTGTATCTAACTCTGAATGTAATTCCTTAATTTCTGCTCTTTTTGCTTTAGCAAAACCTTTAATATCCACAACAGGTTTTTCTAATATTTCCTTTTCATCATCATCTAATAATTCAAATGCTTCTTCTGATGAAATTGCAGGTAAAATTCTAAGTAATAATTCTCTTTGCTCTGACAATTTTAAACTACGAAAATAACTTGGATTATATGCACATATAAAAGCATGGACATCTTTATAAAATCTAGTTAAAACTTCTTGGCTTGTCCTTATTCCATCAAGTAATACAAAGTTATCCTTTCCTTTACATCTTGTTATAACATGCTCAGAACCAGTATTATCAATTATTGTCATACTTGCTAAGGTGTTCGCAAATAATCTGTTTCTATCATTTGAAACAGGTTCTTTATTACTTCCATATAGGTTGTATCCTGTTAGTATCCACAATGGTAGAGAACCGATAGTAGTTTTGTTTTTTGCATTATCCCCTACAATATATGTAACATCATCAAAATTTACTCTGAATCCATCTTGTATTCCTTTAAAATTTTTTATATCAAATACATTTTTTATATACATATTTTCTTCTCCTTTCAAGCTGTTTCACTATAAAATAATTTATCTATATCATCTTGTGATATATTATCAATATCATCATGTTCTTCCTTTATATCGTTATTATTTAAATTATTATCTTGCTCTTGGCTACTTTCTAAATGATTGCTGTCATTTCTTATTTCATCTACAACAGGAATAGCAAAAACTTCTTGCATTGCATATCTATATGCTCCAGTTAGTGCTGCATAGGTTGCTCTTCCCTTTTCATCAAATCCACCCCCAGGTATTTCTACTTCTATTGAATCTTTCTTTTCATCTTCTACATCAATAAATTGATACATCATAGTAATGAAAACTTTATTGCCTTGAGTCATAAAATTAACAACTTTTCTGGGCAAAATAATAACCTTATACTTAACTAGTAAAGGTTTTACCATTGCAATTATTTCTTCTGCTCTTGCAAACTTATAATTTTTTTCTTCATCTACCTCTGTTTTTTCAACAGCTTCGATTTCAGACATTATACTTATAATTTTTTCACCTATCATGTCAAAATTCCTCCTATATTTTTAATTTCAATTTTTTGAAAAATATTAAACACATTAACATTTTTATCATTGTCAATAAATTCATTTATTTTAATATATGTAGGATCAGTTTCTCCTATTATAATTTGCTTATATGCAATATTTTTTCTTCTTAAATCTTTTAAAGTTTCCTCTATAGCTTTAACTACAAAATTGTTTTCTGACCAATAAGTTGAAGTCCATATTAAAATTGCATATTTTTTCTTGAAAGCTTTATATTCTTGATAAAAATTTACTTTTTTAAAAATATTATTATATTTATTAGATACCTTACCTACCTTCTCTAAAATAATATCTAGACCTCTTATATCAATTGCTAATGCGACTTTATATTTCTCTTGTTTTTTATATTTTCTTTCCATTATAATTTTTAAGTCTTTTTCTTTAAACCAATCTTGCGTATTTTGTGAAAATATATTTACTAAGTATTCATTAAAATAATAGTCTTTTCTTTCTATTATTCCTAATGCTTTAATATCCTTTTCGTATATTT
Organism: uncultured Clostridia bacterium; assembly: GCA_947624925.1. Taxonomy (GTDB): domain Bacteria; phylum Bacillota; class Clostridia; order TANB77; family CAG-508; genus HGM13634. Next base: position 15,203 of record CANQMG010000015.1, read on the forward strand.
TTCCTTTTCCTTGTATTAATACAATTTCTCCTATTCTAAATTTATTTTTCATTGTATTTCTGCTCTTAATTCTTTATCTAATTTCTTTATAAAATCTTTAATACATCTATTGTATTTTTCCCATAATGTTGATATAATTTTATAAGTAGTAGTAAGAAATTGTATAAATAAAATCAAACTAATTATTAATATTTTTTTTAGAATTTTCATCTTTTTACCCTTTCTTTATAGTAGTCTACAATTTTTTTGTTAGACTGCTTTTTTATTTTCTAAATTTTAAGATGCTATTTTTACAATTTTATAGTCATTTAATATAGCAAAATCATTTCTTGTACTTATACTAAGTGGATATATAACACTATTCACTTTAAGATTTACTATATCTTGTTTACTATTTTCAGGCATCAAATAAAGCTCTCTGTTTTTTGAATCAGTATCCTTAAATATAATTTTTGTTGCTTCTTTGTTTTCTACCTTTGCTTTTTCAAAACCTGTGATTAATAAAAAATTTTTTTTATTTTGATTATTGATAGAATTATTTTGATTTTGAATATTAGTTGTTCCATCAGTTTTAGAATTAACAACCCCTAATTTTCTAATATCTGGAACATAATTTATACCTTTATATGATGATGGCACTGGTGTTAAAAATAACTCATACCAGTCTTTCGTTAAATCCTCGCCTAAACGGTTTGCTCTTACAATTCTTTTTAGCATCTTATTAATTCCATTTTGATTTCCAGTTGGATAGCACCATATTCCTTCATCTTCCAACTTATCAAGTATAAAATATAATCTACCTATAAATTTACATTCATTACCTAGTGCATAATCACATTCCTTACAATTACATTTTATTTTTTTCTTCTTTCCATTTTCATCAATGTAAATTGCTTCTTTATTATTGCCATAACAAACTCTTTTTTTACCTGAATATCTTTCCAAATGAATATCCATAGGATTTTGATTAACAAATCTTATTTTTAGTTTTTTAGGTTTGTCATAAACTTCATTAAAAAGCTCTACTGCTAATGAAGATGTCATCTTATCTAAATGCACATTAAAATATCCATATTTGACAGGAATGTCTTTTGCATTTCTTTCACCAATTTTTACATTGCCAATTACTCTATTATTAGCAAATTCTTGAATATTAACTCCCATATTTTACCCCTTCCTTTTTAAGCTGTTTTACTTATTAGCTTATTTTTATTTGAATAAATAAACTCTTCAATTTTATAGACTAATTCTTTTCTTAATTCATTGATAATTTTTGAATCTTTATTTTCTGTTTCTTTGCTTTTTGTTGTTATAGTAATATTTAATTCTTCTAATTTTTCTTCAAAAATTTCTACTATTTCTGAGGCAAATTCATTATAAATTGAAGTATTATTTATAGGTATCTTTTTTTTATTTGAGATACATATCATTATTTCTCCTCCTTTTCATTTTTTGTATTTAAAACAAGATATAGCTCAAATCCTCCTTTCCTAAAATAAAATAAAAAAAGGCAAAAAATAAAGAAGATCTCTTGGGGGCAGTTATCTTCGTTTACCTTTTACCTTTAATTTAAAACTTAAAGCACAATAAATATAAGTATAAATTTAAGCTTGTGCTTCCTTAACTACACTTGTTATATAAAACAAGTATTATGGCACTATAAAAATGCCTTAAACCCAATTTTAACATCATTTAAGATGTATTTAATTAGGTCATAGAATAAGTTTATTCTTATTCTACTAAATTGTTTTAAATACGTTTATATTATACAATTTTTTTATGCAAGAAAAAATATAAGAAATAAAAATTTTTTTATTTGCTATTTTCAAAGTATTTAGCTAATATTTATATGAATTTTATCTTTTTTTAGATATTACATACCTCATGATAAAACTTATTATAGTTTTATTATTATTCATTATCTATAACTAAAAAATTGTCTATATACTCTTGTATTTTATTTTTGTTAATTGGTTTATATTCAATATTAAATCCAAGTTCCTGTGCTTTTTTTATTGTAGAAATATCATGATTTCCTGTAACAAGAACAAATTCAGGTTTCTTAGTTATATTAGGATTAGAAATGATAAATTCTATAACTTCTATTCCATTTTTTTTAGGCATATCCATATCAGTGAAAACTAAATCAGCTTCTAAACTTATTATTTTCTGTATTGCTTCTTCTCCATCAAAAGCAATATCTACTTTTTCTACTCTTTCATTAGATGTAATTACTAATTGCATATTTTTTGCAATAGCTTCTATATCATCAGCTATGACAACATTAATTTTCCTTTTCATTTTTATATTTCCCTCCAAAATTACTTTTATATTCTTCTAAAATTTCTTCTATTATTTTAATATTCTTATTATTTCTTTTTAATCTCGTTTTCATAGACATAATTGAATATTTAACAGCAGGAAGTGTACAATTATAAATTCTAGCAATCTGAGCATAATTCATATCTTTTTTTCCATCTCTATTAAGTCCATAGTATAAACAAAACCTATCTTTTTGTATTTTAGTGGCTGTTTTTTCATTTTCTACACATTCTAACATTTTCATTTTTTGCTTGTTATTTAATTTTGAAGATTTTAATAATTCTAAAAGCTCTTTCGTTATTTCATATTCATAATAAATCATATATTTTTCCTTTCTTATTTTTTTATTCTTGGGCGAACTCAGTCTGTCTGTTTGGTAAAAAAAATAATGTAAAATATATTTAATTATTAAAGATATGGAAGGAGTAGTATTCGTGGCATCTATTAGAAAATTAAATGATAATTTTAATATAATCGGCTTTAATTTAAAAAAGATTCGTGAGCAAAAACACCTCTCTCAATTGGACTTATGTTGCAAACTTGATTTACTTGGTGTAACAATGTATAAATCAGACATTTATGAAATTGAAAATAACAAAAGACTTGTTAAAGATTTTGAAGTAAAAGCAATATGTTTAGCCTTATCTATTACACTTGATGAGTTATATGATGATACAAACAAATTCTTTGAGCACTAATAAAATATTAGTGTTTTTTATTTTCAATTTCATAATTAACATTTAATAGTTCCTTTTTATTATATCTATAATTCTTCCAATCTCTAAATTTTTATTAGTTGTTATTTCCATTAAATCATCTTTTCTACGATCATTAGCTTCTACATTGTTTGCTTTATCTTCTAATTTTTTAATAGCAGTTGGATGTGCTTCTATGAAATCTTTTGCACCATCTCTTGTTATAAAATAATAAATTTCATCTTCTCCAAATATTACTTTAAAAACAGGTTGTCCTAAAATAACATTATCTTCTATTCTAATTTTTTGATTTTTTAATATTTCAGCTATCTTTTTTAAATACTCATAATCATTAGATTCAATTTGCATTTTTGCTTTTGTATAGAAATAGTTTTCAATATTATTTATTGTTTTCTCAATTAAATCTATTTCTTCTTCAGTTATATCTTTTTTTTCAATTTCTTGTAGTAAACTAACTAATCTTTCATCTCCTACACTTACATCAATTCGAGTATTGCTCAAAATATGTTTAGCTCTTTCTTTTAATTCTATAATTCTTTTTTCTTCCATATAATCACCTTCTTTTGTTATTTAATTATATTTTACATTTTTTCCCTGAATTTGTAAACACTTTTTAAGGAATTTCTTAATAATTAAGGAATTCCTTAGTTGTTTAAATTTTTATTTTGCTATACTTTTTTTGGAAGGATTAGGTGATTTTATGCAACTTTCTGTAGCTACAAGAAAAAGAATTCTAGAATTAATGCAAGAACATAATATTAAAAGACCTTATGATTTAACGAGAGCTGCTGGTATATCTCTACCAACCTTTTCTGATTTTATGAAAGGTGATACAAAACATTTGCGTTCTGATACTGTATTGCATATTTGTGAAGCATTTAACATTACACTTGCTGAATTTTACTCAAGTAATCTTTTCGACGATGTAATGGCTGAATAAGAATTAAATAAATTTAATATACAATGTCTTTATGAATATTATTAATTGTAAATATTTTTTATATTGACTTTTTTATGAAAATGTTATATTATATTTATCAACGGGGTGTAGCTCATTTGGTAGAGCGCGTGGTTTGGGACCATGAGGTAGCACGTTCGATTCGTGTCACCCCGACCATTATTAAAAGTTCCATATATAAAGGAACTTTTTTTCATTTTTGGATAAACTTTAATTCTTTATTTTGTTATCTTATATATCTTTTTTTACGAATCTTTTTGGGTAAAAATGGAGATAAACTAATTACATTGCTATCTATTCTAAATCTTATCTTCAAATATGTTGTAAAAATAATTTTTTTAAAATCCTTATTATAGTCTATTCTTAATATAGCAAAAACAGAAGCAAAGATAATTATTATCTCAGATATAACTGCTACATATGCTTTTACGAACAAGTCATAAATAATCCATGTTATGCTTGTAATTATTTGCCCTTCTCTCAAAATTTTTATATTCGATTGCCATGTAAACAATATACTTAAAAAACTTGCAATCACTGGAAAAATATCAAATAAATTATTATATGTTATTATCCCACACACAGATGATAACATAATTAATAATATAAATGTATATTTGTTCTTTTTAGTAGTGTAATAAAATATAATACATCTAATCATATTAACGACAAATAATATCATTCCAGGATATGCCTTTATTATCAAGTATTGAGCTGAATAAAAGAAAAAAGAAATTATTTGATAAAATAATATTTTTCTTTTATTTTTTTGTTGCATACTACTGATAAAAAATACTAAACCACATACCCCAAAGATTTGACTAATTAAAAAATTCAATTTTAATCTCCTCATATAATATTTTCAATCTTTTGTAAATTATTTTAACATATTGTAAAAGTAATTTTAATAAATAAAGAGAAGACTCAAAATATAAGTCTTCTTTTTATTTATCTTAACATATCATTTTCGTCCTGTTTTATTTTGTCATTTTTTTTTACATTATTGTTTCTTACAATATCTAATTCATCTGAATATCCATTTAAACGAATACTATTTATTTTAATCAATTTATTAACTAATTCTTCTTCAGTCATAATAGTTTTCTCTCCAGTAGCAATGTTTTCTACTTCAATCTCTGAGTCCTTAGTTTTGTCGCCAAAAACAGCCATAAAAGGTGTTCCTAAAATTCTAGTATCCTTCATTTTAGAACCAATTGTTCCCTGTACTCTATCATCCAAAACTGTTTCAACTCCATATTTTTTTAGAATTTCATATAAAGCACCTGCTTTAGCAACTTTTTCTTTATTATCCATTTTAGGTACAATTTGTAATAAATATGGAGCTAAATTTATTGGTAATGCTATTCCATTTGGGTTTCCTTGCTTATCTCTAATAAGACTTTTTTCGTAAATTGTTGCTAGTGTTCTACTTACTCCAATTCCATAACAAGCCATTTGATAGTCACATGAATTATTATCCTTATCTTGATATGTTGCATTTAGTGGAGAGGAATATTTTGTTCCTAACTGAAATATATGTCCTAATTCTATTGCTTTTCTTTTTTCTAATTTACTTACATCATCAATACCATACTCATTCTTTAAATATGTAGCATAATCTTCTCTTTCTAATATTTCTACATTTAACCCTTTGCCTGTATTAGGATCTATTAGAATTGTATCTTCTCCTATATCAGATAAAGTCATAAATTCTTCTGATTTGCTATCTCCCATTGCACCACTATCTGCTGCTACAGGAATAACATCAAGTCCAAGCCTCTTAAACAATTCAATATATGCTTTTCTCATTTTACTATAAGATTTTTGTAAACCTTCTTCATCTTTATCAAAACTATACGCATCCATCATAGAAAATGCTTTACCTCTTAATAAATATCCTCTTGGTCTTTTTTCATTTCTAAATTTAGGTCCAATTTGATAATATATTACTGGTAAATTTTTATATGATGTTAAAATTCCTTTAGCAAAATCAGTAACGGCTTCTTCTGCTGTTGGAGCAACTGCAAAGTCACCTTTTTCAGTATTAATTTGTAACATTATGCCATCGTCAATAAATCTATTCCATCTTCCTGATTCAGTCCATAATG
>CANQMG010000016.1 GCA_947624925.1 uncultured Clostridia bacterium
CTAATATTAACAATAATAATATTATTAATATTAGCAATGGTAAGCATAAGTTATATAATGAGAGAGAACATAATAAAACACGCAGAAACTGCAGCAAACCAATATCAAATAGACGCAGAAAAAGAGGCAATAAGTATCGGATTTTTTGATTATGCTTTAGAAAAAGAAAATGGAAATGAAGATGCAAAATTAACAGTAGACGGAGCAAATAATCCAGTAGAAAAAGATGAAAAAACGAAAAAATGGAAGGTTGAATTTCCTAATGGACACGTATATTATGTAGATGAAAATGGAAATATAACAGAATTAGAAGGTGGAGGCGGACATAATGTTCCCACTAAAGCAGGAATTCATTTAGGAGATCGTGTTGATGAGTTAACGTTTAAAGATTTATCGGAACAATATGTAAGTGCTTCAAATATGTGTGGGATTGAGATATTGGGTGACGATGGTTGTTTTTATTATATTAGTTACACAAATGAAGTTAATATTGATGGAAATGTAAGTCTCAGTGATGGTGTAGAATTGAGTGTGGTGCGTGATGGAGTGGGTCAAGTATGTAATGCTAGATATTATGAAGATGAAAATGAAAGGAATCAAGAACAGGCTAATGATAATAAGATTAAATATGAATTGACTGATTGGTTAATTTTGGATTCAGGTGAGTATAGAACTTATGGTGGTGAACTGGAGTATCCTATAAAAGGGACAATTGTAGGATTGGTTGATGGAGGACAGAATAAATTCGGATATATGGATTCAAGCTTTTACATCCTATTGCAAAATTACGTATTACCCAACGAACCTTTCAATTTTGAACGAGACGACGATATTGAAGTAGGAGATGACTTTAAGAGAGAATTTGAAAAAGTAGTAAATTTAAGATTTTCTGAGGCAGAGTGATACATTTCTATGGATTGAATTTTATATTTTTAAAATACTATCTAATAATTGGTATTAAAAATAAATTTAAAAAACAGTTGTAAAATTTGATGTAAACTGATATACTTTTAATATGATATTTTTAAAGTATATCAGTTTATTTTTGTATTAGGAGGTAGAGTTATGGAAGAAGAAAATAAACAGGAAAACATATTAGAAGAAGAGGAGAAAAATACAGAAAACAATAGCATAAAAATTTCTGATGATGTTGTATCTGTAATTGCAGGTGTTGCTGCATCAGAAGTACCAGGTGTTGCTGGAATGGCTGGAGGATTTGCTGGAGGAATTACAGAAGTTTTTGGAAAAAAGAATTTATCTAAAGGAATAAAAGTTGAAGTAGGAGAGAAAGAAACAAAAATAGATGTAAATATCATTGTAGAGTATGGTGCTAGAATTCCAGATGTAGCATATGAAATACAAAACAGGGTAAAAAAAGCAGTAGAAAGTATGACTGGCTTAGCTGTTTTAGAAGTAAATGTTCACGTACAAGGTGTAAGTACATCAAATGAAAATAATAAAGAATTAATTAAAGAAAGTGAAGAAAAATTGGAAGAAGATAGTACCCAAGACTAAAGAAAAATAAATAAAGGGCTATCTAAATATATAATTTTATATTTAAAATTTATATGTGATAGCCTCTTGAAATGGAGGAAAGAAATGAAAGTTTTAGAAAAAATAACGTTAGTAATATTTTCAATCATAATATTAGTAATATCTTTAATAAATTGCTTATTAGTATTTAACTGGCTAAATATAGACATAATAAATAATGTTGTTTTAGATGTTATAACAGGTGAAACAAGTTCCAAAGTATTACTTGTAGTATCAATAGTATTTATACTTTTATGTATTAAAAATATATTTTTTATGTCAAAAAATCAAAAAGATAAAAAATCAGAAGGTATACTATTAGAAAATGAAGATGGAAGACTTTTAATATCAATTGATACTATTCAAACTTTAGTTAACAGCGTTGTAATAGGATTTGAAGGAGTAAAAGAGTCTTTATCAAGTGTAATATTAGATAAAAATAACAATAATGTAAAAATAAATTTAAATATTAGTGTTTTACCTAATGTTGTAATTAAGGAATTATCTTATAACATTCAAACAAAAATAAAAGAAACAATAAAAAAATCAACAGATTTAGATGTAAAAGAAATAGAAATAAATGTAATAAATATAGCTAAAATACAAGAAGAAACAAAAACAGATGTTGAGTAATATTATATGTAAAAGCTTACTAATAAATTAAGATAATATTAGGAGGATGAGTATATGGATGGCTTTAAAAAATTTATGAAACAATATGCAGGTGCCATAATAGGTGGATTAATAGCAATATTAATATTATGTACAAGATTATACAAACTTTTTATTGCTATTATATTAATTGTAATAGGTGTATGTGTAGGCCATTATGTGCAAATAAACAAAGAGGAAGTTAAGGAAAAATTAAAAAATTTTATTGATAGAATATAATGAAATAAAAAAATAAAGGGGAAATTAAATGAACAGAACAGCATTAAGAGAACAAACTTTTAAACTATTATACAGTTTAGAAGTACAAAAGGCAGAAAATATAAAAGAAATTGTAGAAATATATCTTGATAATATAGAAGCCTCTGAAGAAAATTTACAAGAAAATGAAAAAGAACACATTAGAAGTGTAATATTCGGAATATATAATAACATAGAAGAAATAAGAAGAATAATTAGTGAAAATCTTAAAAAAGGCTGGAACATAGGAAGAATATCAAAAATTGATTTAGCATTATTAGAACTTTCAATATATGAAATTAATTATATTAATATTCCATATAAAGTAGCCATAAATGAGGCTGTTGAACTTGCAAAAAAATATGGAGAAGATACTTCTTCTACATTTATTAATGGTGTTCTTGCAAGTATAATAAAAGAAAATGAGGAAAATTAATGAAATATGAACCAATAACAGTATCACAGTTAAATAACTATATTAAAGAAAGATTTGAAAATGATGAGTTTTTGCAAAATGTACTAGTAAAGGGAGAAATATCAAACTTTAAGCATCATTATACAGGTCATATGTATTTTACAATAAAAGATGAAAATTCACTTATAAAGTGTATAATGTTTAAATCTTATACAGCAAATTTAAATTTTGTACCTAAAGATGGAATGAAGGTTATAGTATTTGGAACTGTTTCTGTATTTGAAAGGGATGGAGCATATCAAATCTATTGTAAAGCAATGCAAGATGATGGATTAGGAAATCTCTATACATTATATGAAAAGTTAAAAAAGAACTTAGAGGCTGAAGGATTATTTGCACAAGAAAAAAAGAAAAAAATTCCAGTAATGCCAAAAGTAATTGGAGTTCTTACATCTCAAACAGGATCTGTAATACGTGATATAATAAATGTTAGTACCAGGAGAAATCCAAATGTATATATACGTTTATATCCAATTCCAGTTCAAGGAGAAAATGCAAAAGAAAAAATAGTACAAGCAATCAAAATAATGAATGAAAAACAGTTGGCAGATGTCTTAATTTTAGCAAGAGGAGGAGGGTCATTAGAAGATTTATGGCCATTTAATGAAGAGATAGTCGCAAGAGCAATATATGCATCTAAAATACCTGTTATTTCAGCAGTAGGACATGAAACAGATTTTACAATAGCGGATTTTGTTTCTGATTTAAGAGCTCCTACTCCATCTGCAGCAGCTGAACTTGCTGTTCCAGATATAAATGCCGTAAAAAATACAATCCAAAATTATACATTACGAAATAAAAATGCATTAAAGAAAAAGGTTGAAATAATGAGAATGAAGTATGAAAAATGCATTATAAGAAAACCATTCTCTGATCCACTATATAAAACTGAAAATTATAAAGTACTAATAAATAAATATAATGATAAATTAAAGAATATAGTTATAAATAAATATAAAGATACACGAAATGTATTTAATGAAAAAATTCAAAGGCTTGATGCTCTAAGTCCTTTAAAAACACTAAATAGAGGATTTAGTATAGTAAGTAAAAATAATCAAATTATAAAAACAAAAACAAGTCTTAAAAAGGATGATATTGTTGATTTAAGATTTATTGATGGTAATTTAAATGCAAGAATTATATAAAAGAGGGAGATACAGTATGAATAAAGAAAAAAGCTTTGAGGAAATGATTGATGAATTAGAAAATATTGCAAATTCATTAGAAAAAGATGAATTAACATTAGACGAATCTGTTTTAAAATTTGAAGAAGGAATGAGATTATCTAAGGAATGTTCTAATATTTTAGATAATGCTGAAAAAAGAATTAAAATACTTATAAATGAAAATGATGAAATTCACGAAGAAGATTTTAGTGCAAACGAATAAAAAATAAGAGGAAATGTGATGGAACAAATAAAGGATTTTTTTACAAACAAATATATATATATACCTATAATATTATGGATAGTAATACAAAGTTTCAAAGTATTATATGATTTAGTAAAATATAAAAAATTTAATTTTAGAAGAATTATGGGAGCAGGTGGAATGCCAAGCTCACATTCTGCAATTGTAATGTCTCTTACAACTTTAGTTGGAAAAGATTTAGGAGTTAGCTCACCTGAATTTGCAATAGCACTTATTTTTTCTTGTGTTGTTATGTATGATGCAGCAGGTGTTAGGAGAGCAGCTGGTAAACAAGCAAGAATATTAAATAAAATAATAGAAACACCTGGAATGACTAATGTGCAGGTTCAAGAAAAACTTGTAGAATTTTTAGGACATACTCCAATAGAAGTGTTTGTTGGCGCAATTATAGGAATACTCGCAGGTATGTTTTTATAATATAAATTATAAAAGGGGGTATCAATAATAATGAGTGATATAGAAATAGCAAGAAATGCAAAAATGCTTAATATAAAAGATATAGCAAAAAAAATAGGAATAAAAGATGATGAATTAGAATTATATGGAAATTATAAGGCAAAAATAAATAATGATACCTACAAAAGATTAGAAAATAAAAAAAATGGTAAATTAATATTAGTAACAGCAATTAACCCAACACCTTTAGGTGAAGGAAAAACGACAATATCAATAGGACTTGCAGATGGACTTTCAAAAATAGAAAAAAAAGCAATTTTAGCATTAAGAGAGCCTTCTTTAGGCCCTGTATTTGGAATAAAAGGTGGAGCAACAGGAGGAGGATACTCACAAATTACTCCAATGGAAGATATTAACTTACATTTTACAGGAGATATACACGCAATAACATCTGCCAATAATTTATTATCTGCATTGATAGATAATCATATTTTCCAAGGAAATACTCTAAAGTTTAAAAATGTAACATGGAAAAGATGTGTTGATTTAAATGATAGGCAACTTAGAGTTATAAAATGCGGATTATCAGAAGAAAAAAATATGGTACCAAGGCAAGATGGATTTGATATATCTGTTGCTTCTGAAATAATGGCAATATTATGCTTAGCAAAAGATATAAATGATTTAAAAGAAAGACTTGGAAATATAATTGTAGGATATAATGAAGATGATAATCCAATAAAGGCAAAAGATTTAAAAGCTGAGGGAAGCTTAACAGTATTATTAAAAGATGCTATAAAACCAAATTTGGTACAAACATTAGAAAATACACCTGCAATTGTACATGGAGGACCATTTGCTAATATTGCACATGGATGTAATAGCATAATTGCTACAAAGTTGGCATTAAAACTTGCAGATTATGTTGTAACTGAAGCGGGATTTGGAGCAGATTTAGGTGCTGAAAAATTTATGGATATAAAATGTAGAACTGCAGATATAAAGCCAGATGCTGTAGTATGTGTAGCTACTATGAAAGCTTTAAAATACCATGGTGGACTTGAAAAGGATAAGTTAAAGGAAGAAAATATTGAAGCACTATCAAGAGGAGTAAAAAATTTATTAAAGCACATAGATAATATAAAAAATAAATTTGGATTAAATGTAATAGTGGCTATAAATAAATATATAGATGATAGTAAAAAAGAAATAAATTATTTAGAAGAAATTTTAAATAATGAAGGTATAAATATTAGTCTAGTTGAATGTTGGGAATATGGTGGAGAAGGTGCAAAAGATTTAGCAAGAAAAGTGGTTGATTTATGTGAAAATAAAACTAATTTAAATTATATATATAATTTAGAAGATAGCATAGAAGAAAAAATAGAAAAAATTGCAAAGGAAATTTATGGAGCTGAAGGAATAGAGCTTAATGAAAAAAGTAAAAATCAAATTAAATTGATTACAAATCTTGGATATGATAAATTGCCAATATGTATTGCTAAAACACAATATTCTTTATCAGATGATCCTAAAAAACTTGAATGTAATGAACCGTTTAAGATACATGTTCAAGACGTAATATTAAAATCAGGAGCTGGATTTATAGTGGTACTTACAGGAAAAATTTTTACAATGCCAGGACTTCCTAAAGTACCGGCAGCTGAAAATATTGATATTGATAATGAAGGAAATATAGTAGGAATATTTTAAAAATGTATGAAATCACCTTATTTGGATAAAATAGAAGAAAATATTTTATTTTAAAAAAGGTGATTTATTATGTTTAAAAAAATAGTCTATGATATTGTAAATAAAAGAAGAAAAATATCTGTTATTCTTTTAGCATCCTTGATTATAATATTTGCTTTATATTTAGTATTTTACAGTAATGTAGATGCTTTATCTAGGTATGGCTCAAATGGTGATGAAGTAAAACAAATACAAACAAAATTAAAAAGATGGGGATATTATACAGGAAAAGTTGATGGAATTTATGGAAGTAAAACAGTGGAAGCTGTTAAATACTTTCAACGTAAAAATGGTTTAACTGTAGATGGAATAGCAGGTACTAAAACATTAGCTGCAATGGGAATATATACATCTTCGGAAAATAATTCTACCTCAATGAGTAGTAGTGATATGAATCTATTAAGTAGGCTTATATATGCCGAAAGTAGAGGAGAACCTTATTCAGGACAAGTGGCAGTTGGTTCAGTTGTATTAAATAGAGTAAAAAACTCATCATTTCCAAATAGTGTAGCAGGAGTTATATATCAATCAGGTGCTTTTTCAGTTGTAAATGATGGGCAAATAAATTTATCGCCAAATTCAACTGCAAAAAAGGCTGCACAAGATGCTTTAAATGGATGGGACCCTTCATATGGTGCTATATATTATTTTAACCCCAATACAGCTAAAAGTGCATGGATTTGGTCAAGACCTTTGACAGTTGTGATAGGTAATCATAGATTTTGCAAATAAATTTCCATATGATAATCTTTGTGATAAATATACAAAACATTAAATAAAATTGAGTCTATTCAAAAAGGGATGGCTCATTTTTTATATATTAAAAACAATTTATAAATTTAATTTAAAAAATTGACAAAAACGTAGTATATTGATAATATAATTGTGTAAGGAGAAAAAGATGATATTATTTCCAGATGCATATTTAAAAAGTGTAAAAGATATTAATATAGAATTTCTAAAAAAAAATAACATAAAAGCTCTCATATTGGATGTTGATAATACACTTATAGATTATTATAAAAAAATGCCACAAGGTATTAAAGAGTGGTGTGAAAAGTTAAAAAGTGAAGATATAAAGTTTTGCATATTATCTAATAGTAATAAGAAAAAAAAGGTATCAGATGTAGCCAAAATACTGGATATTCCATATATATATTTTGCTAGAAAACCATTTAAAAGTGGATTTAAAAAAGCTGCAAAATTGCTACAAATAGATTATAAAAATATTGCAGCTGTTGGAGACCAAATTTTTACAGATATTTTAGGTGCAAATAAAATGAAAATGTATTCAATTTTAGTTCAACCAATTTTGGAAAGAGATTTATTAGTAACACGTATAAAAAGACCAATAGAGAACTATATTATAAAAAAATATTTATCTACTAAAGAGGGGGAAAATAAATAATGTATTTTAATGATGTACATATACTTGTATATGTGGCTTTTGGACTAGTAGGACTACTAATGGGAAGATTAGTTAGCTTTTGTAACTATAGATTACCAGAATATAAAAAAATAATTAGTAAAGACTTTTTTAAGAAAGATGTAAAATATAAACATAATTTTATAATATCAATCATAACAGCGATTATATATATTGCAATATTATATTTCTTAGGAATAGGAAAAGGGTTTATAGAAAATCTAAATTTAATAAAAGCAGTTATATTAACCCCAATGCTATTATCTGCTTTAATGATAGATTATAAATTACAAATTATACCAAATAGATTAAATCTTACAATGTTTGAAATTGGAATATTATTAACTTGTTTAGCAGGAGTTCATAATATAAACATAGCAGTAAATATGATATTAGGAATGTTAACTGGAGGAGGAATTTTCATTTTAATAACATTAATTGGAGGTTTAATTGCTGGAAAAGAAGCAATGGGATTTGGTGACGTAAAATTAATGGCTGCATTAGGATTATATTTTGGATTTGCAAATATTATATGTGTAACATTGCTTTCATTTTTAATAGGCGCTATACTTAGTATAATAATATTAATAATAAAAAGAAAGAATGCATCAGAATACATAGCTTTTGGTCCATTTATAGTAATAGCTTCTTTTATTATGATAATAGTGCCATTTAACACGATATTAAAATTATTGCTAATGATATTCTCTTTAGGGTTAATTAGAATATAAATATGAGGGAGTAGATGTAAGTGAATGTAAAAATAAAATGGTTAAGAGATAAAATAAAAAATATGAATATGCAAGGAATGATAGTAAGTAATCCTGTAAATATAAAGTATTTAACTAATATAGATGCAGAAGGAATACTTTTATTAACTAGAAAAGAAAATATTTATATAACAGATGGAAGATATATTGAACATGTACAATCTACTTTAACAATTGATGATGAAATAATAGTTACAGATATAAGAAGTATATCACAAGAAGATTTTGAAAATTTCTTTCTATTTTGCGAAAATGTTGGATTTGAGGAAAACTATGTTACATATGCAAAGTATAAAGAATATATGCATAAATATAAAATAAATAGCCTAGTAGAAACAGAAAATATCATAGAAAAACAAAGAATGATAAAAGATGAAAAAGAAATAGAAAATATTAAAAAGGCTTGTGAGATTACAGATAATTGTTTTACACATATTTTAAGTTATATAAAAAAGGGAATGACTGAAAAACAAGTAGCTGAAGAAATTGAAAGATACTTTAAACAAAATGGTGCAGATGGATTAGCGTTTGATACAATTGTAGCATCAGGTATTAATTCATCAATGCCACATGCTATTCCAACAGATAAAAAAATTGAATCTGGTGATATAATAACAATAGATTTTGGATGTAAATATAATGGATACTGTTCAGATATGACGAGAACAATATTTGTAGACTTTGTGCAAGATTATATAAAGCCAGTATATGAGCTAGTTTTAAAAAATCAGACAAAAGCATTAAGAGAATTAAGAGATGGAGCAATTTCAAAAAATATCAGTAAAATAGTAGAAAGTGATTTTAATGTAAATAATTATGATTTAATACATGCATTAGGTCATTCGCTTGGATTAGAGATACATGAAATGCCTACATTAAGTAGTAGGTCAGAACAAATTTTAAAAGAAAATATGATAATTACAGACGAGCCAGGAATTTATATACCAGGAAAATTTGGAGTAAGAATTGAAGATACGTTATTAATTACAAAAAATGGTGCTGAAAGATTAACAAAATCTAATAAAGATTATATTATAATATAAAAAGCTTGATTTTATACTAAAAATGGTATAAAATATTTAGGATAATTAATAATAATTGAAAGGGGAATTTTTATGGCAGAAGTATATATGGCAGGAGATGTAAGAAATGGAACGACATTTGAGTTAGATGGAGCAGTATATAAAGTAGTAGAATTTCAACACGTAAAACCAGGAAAGGGAGCAGCATTTGTAAGAACAAAATTAAAAAATGTAATAAATGGTTCAGTTTTAGAAAAAACTTTTAATCCATCAGAAAAATTACAAGGAGCAGAAATAGAAAAAAGAGAAATGCAATATCTATATAAAGATGGAGATTTATATTACTTTATGGATAACGAAACTTATGAACAAATGCCCTTAAATAAAGAGCAATTAGGAGATAGTTTAAAATTCATAAAAGAGAATATGACTGTAAAAGTATTATCTTTTAAAGGAAACGTTTTTTCAGTAGAGCCACCAATGTTTGTTGAATTAGAAGTTACATATACAGAACCAGGATTTAGTGGTAATACAACAACTACTACTGGAAAACCAGCAACATTAGAAAATGGTTATCAAATATCAGTTCCACTATTTGTTAATATAGGTGATATTATAAAAATAGATACTAGAACTGGTGAATATATGGAAAGAATATAGAAAGGTTGTTTAAAGAAAATATGTCTGAATTACAAGAAAAATTTAAAAGCTTATTAGAACAATTAGAAAAACATATAAAAGATAAAGAAGAGTTTGAATATGTGCAAAAAGTGTTTTATGAATTATATGTAATTTTTTTAGACGAATATGATAAATTAATAGACGAAAGCACAAAAAGAATAGATTCAATTGTAGAAAGATATAAAGTAATTGAAAATAAATTATCTATATTAGAAAATACTGTAAGTACAATTGAAAAGGACATTTATATAGAAGACGAATCAGAAGATGAATTTGAAATAGTTTGTCCATATTGTAATTACGAATTCTATGCAGATTTTAGCGATGGAATAAAAAAAGAAATACAATGTCCAGAATGTCAAAACACAATAGAATTAGACTGGAATGATGAAGATGAAGATTGTGGTCATTCATGTTATGATTGTAATCATGACTGTTACAATCATAATATAGATGATGAAGAAAATGAATCTGATGATGAGGATATGTAAATTAAATATAATTTAATGGATTGACGGCTTTGCCGTCTTTTTTTATTGTTATATGCAAATGAGGACCAGTAGTTGCACCATTTGTTGGATTCCCATTGCTATCTTTATAAGGATTATTAGGTACACCATATACATTTTTAGGACCAACTTTTCCTATTAGTTGTCCAGCCGATACTTTATCTCCTTTTTTAACTAGTATATTAGGTGAAACATGATGATAATAGATTGTATAGTTATCATTTTTAAGAATTATAGTATATCCACCAGAACCGTAAAATCCAGTATAATAAACTTTACTATCACAAACAGCTAAAATATCTGAGCCACTAGATGCTCCAATATCAACTCCAGCATGGTAAGAAGTAGCACCTGAAACAACAATATTTCTATATCCAAATTGAGATGTAATTCTATGGCTCGAAGGAGTAGGCCAACAAAAACCTGAATCTGAAAGTTCAATATTAAAATTATCTGTGATTGAATTATTAGAATATATAGGTACAAAAAAGCACGGAATAAAAATAATTAAAATAAAAAATAAAATGAAATATAATTTATTAGATTTTGAAAAAAAGAACATAAAACCTCCAAGAAAAATAGAAAAAAATAAAATTTAGAAAAAATGAATTATTAATTATTCAATATTAACTATTAATTAAAAATTTGGCAGGGGCACTAGGAGTCGAACCTAGCTCAGTGGTTTTGGAGACCATTATACTACCGATGTACTATGCCCCTATATACAAATAATATAATAGCATATATTTAAATTATATGCAAGAAAAAAATAAAAAGTTGCATAAAAAAAAATAATATGTTATAATAAAAATATATTAATGGGAGGATTTATATTATGAAAGATAAAAAAAATCTAAAGAATAAAGTTGAAAGTCAACGTGGTCAAAAGAAATTTCATTTCGAATCATATGATAAGCTTATGAGAGAAAAAGGAAAGTTGGAAAAACAAAAATTAAAATTGATGGAAGCCTATAAATTTCATTATCAAGGTATTAGTGATGATGATATTACAACAAGTGTTCATCATGGTGAAGGAGATACAATATTAGATTTTTATGATCAAAATGGTAAATTAAAAAGGGGTTCAGAATTAAGGTCAGAAATTGAAAAAATCGATAAAAAAATTAAAGAGGTTGATGCAAGAATAAAAAATTCTAAAAATATACGTAAAAAGATAGTAGCACTTGGACTTGCTGGTGTTGCTATTTTAGGTGGTATAGTGGGGTATACTCATACCAAACCTAATACACCCCTAACTGAAGTTTCAGAAGATGAAAACAGCATTGATAATTTTGCAGAAGAAATTATTAATGAGTATGCCAATAATATTGAAAATCCTAATTCTGAACAAGGTGAAAAGATAGTTACTATAATAAATACAGCTGAACTTACAAATGAAGATACATTAAGAATAGCAAAAATGTATATATCTAATATATTAAACCGAGTAAGAGAAAATAAAATTCCTATAGATAAAATTTCTTTAATAGATGAGAGTTATGTTACTGATACAAGTATTGAACCAAGAGGATATGTTCGTTATGAGGGAAAAGATTTATTAACATATATATCTTCATTATCAGGGAATATAGAAAAAGGAGACCCAACAAACACTATGCCAAAGGGATTTTTTCAAGTTATATATATGATAGCAAGAAATCAAGGAGCTGAGATGAGAGGAGAAAGTGCTATATATTCAGCAGACCAGATTATAGGTGTATTGAGAGATGTAGATTATGGAACTATGGAAAATGCAATTTCCATTGCATATGCTACAGATAAAGACGAAGAAGAACCAGAAAGATAATTTTTATAAATCTGAATAAACAAAATACAATTGTTTATTCAGATTTTTTATATTATAGTTGAATATATATATTAAATATAGTATAATATTATTTATATGGGGATGTATTTGGAATCGACAGTAACCCAGAAGTATGAATAGCGAGTAGTGGATGGTTGCTTCGGCCACTATAAAAAAGCAAAAATAAATATAAACGCTGATAATAGAGAATTAGCATACGCAGCTTAATAAAAGCTTGCGACGCCTTTTCTAAAATGCCTACGTTTTAGAATAAGGTGACGAACTAGTAGGAAACAAATCTAAAAAGTGTTTCGATTTTAGAGGGTAATTAGAAACTACCTAAAATTATAGTTTGTTTGTTAACTATAGTTTTGGGAAAATATAATAACAAACTGCACTCGGAGAAATTCATATGGAAAGATTTCTGGACAGGAGTTCGACTCTCCTCATCTCCACCATTATGTAAGCTGCTAAAGCGTCTTAGTGGATAATGAATAATTAATATTGAATAATTAAAAATTAATACATATCAATATATTTTAGAATGATATGTATTAATTTTTTTAAATTATAATATAAAGATTAATCCTGTCAAGAAATTAGTGAAAAAGAATATAATTTATTAAATGAAGATAAAAAAGTTAGATAAATAGTTGTAATAAACCTAAATAAATGATATTATTAGAAAAAACAAAGGAGAAGTGTATATAATGAATATATCTGTATTAGGTTCAGGAAGATGGGGTTCTTTTATTGCGTGGTATTTGAATAAAATAGGTAATAAAGTCATTTTGTGGGGAAAAGAAGGATCAGAAAAATTAGTTGAATTGCAAAAATTTAGAAAAAATAAATTTTTAGAATTACCAGAGGAGATATTATTAACATCAGATTTAGATAAGGCTATTCTAGATAGTGAATATATTGTAATTGCTATAGAAGCACAAAATTTACAAGATTTTATGCAAGATTTAAAAAAGTATAATTTTGAAAATAAAATAATAATCTTATGTATGAAGGGATTAGAAGAAGAAACCGGAGAAAGATTATCTATAGTGACAAAAAGAAATTTAGGACAGGATGTAAATGTCGCAATATGGGTTGGACCAGGACATCCTAAAGAGTTTATAAAAGGTAATCCAAATTGTATGGTAATAGATTCCGAAAATAGAGAGATTGTAAAATTATTAGTAGAAAAGCTAAGTAGTGATTTAATTAGATTTTATTACGGAAATGATATGATTGGAAATGAAATTGGAGCTGCATCTAAAAATGTAATAGGAATTGCAGCAGGGATGCTAGATGGACTTGAACTTTCATCATTAAAAGGAGCTTTAATGACTAGAGGAACTAAAGAAATATCAAATTTAATTGTAGCAATGGGAGGAAAACAAATAACTGCATTTGGATTGTGCTGTTTAGGAGACTATGAAGCAACATTGTTTTCAAAATATAGTAATAATAGGCAATTTGGAGAGTCTTTCATAAAAAAAGAAAAATTTGATGAACATTCTGCAGGAACATACACAGTTAAATCACTAATTAAATTATCAGAAAAATATAACGTAGATTTACCAATATGTAAGGCAGTATATGATATTTTATATTGTGGAAAAAATCCAGAAGAAACATTAAAAAGTTTGTTTAATAGACCTAATGTAAGTGAATTTTAAAAAAACTTGAATTGGATTTGGAAAAGATATATAATATTAAAAGATAAGAAATATCTATAAAAATATTAAAATGGGGGTTTCTATGAAAGATAATAAGGGTATTACATTAGTTATTTTAGTTGTAATTGTTTTAATAATAGCAGCAATTTCATTTGTATCTATTTCATTTGTATTTTCTATGAATAATAATATACGTATTAAAGAAGTTAGTACAAATTTATTGTTTATAAGAGCAAAAGTACAAACTATTTCTGAAAAACATAATTTTGATTCTAATGAAAATTTAGTTGGAGAAAAAATAAGTAGTGATAATATTACAGAGGATATTAATAATTTAATAAGCAATGGTGTTCTTACATTAGATACCATTAATAATGATGAGGTGTATTTATTAAAGCAAGAAAATTTAAATGAGTTTGGACTAGATAGATTAAAAGAAGAAGATGGATATTTAGTAGATTATACTAATAATGAAATTATATATTTAAAAGGTGTACAAAATTCGGAAAAGGTTGTTTTGTATAAATTATCTGATATGTTATAAATTATTATTAATAACATATAAATACTGGAGCAAATAATGAAGGAAAAAGAACAAGAAAGATTATTAAATTTAAAAAAAATTGAAATAGAATTATATAATAATGGAATAGAATATATTTGTGGAATTGATGAGGCAGGACGTGGACCATTAGCCGGACCTGTTGTTGTAGCAAGTGTAATAATGCCAAAGAATTCTATGATAGAAGGTGTAAATGATTCTAAAAAAGTATCAGAAAAAAAGAGAGAAAAGTTGTATGATGAGATAACATCAGACGCCATTGCGTGGTCTGTGGGAATTATAGATCAAAATGAAATAGATGAAATTAATATATTAAATGCAACGAAGAAAGGACTTAATAATTCTTTAAAAGAACTTTCAAAAAAACCTGATTTAATTTTGGTAGATGCCTTAACTGGAATTGATACTTTAGGTATACCTTATAAATCAATAATAAAAGGAGATGCTAAATGCTATTCTATAGCAGCAGCATCCATTATTGCAAAAGTAACTAGGGACAGAATAATGAGGCAGTGGGCAGAAATATATCCACAATATGGTTTCGAAAAACATAAAGGATATGGTACAGCAATGCATATAAATACTATAAAAGAAATTGGCATTTGCAGTTTACATAGAAAAACATTTGTAAAAAATTTTATAAATATGTAGATATACTAGGAGGAAGATATGGAGAACATTATAGATATATTAGAAAAAAGAGGATATATAGAACAATTAACACACGAAAAAGAAATGAAGGAGCTATTTGCAAAAGAAAGTGTTAGATTTTATATAGGGATTGATCCTACAGCAGATAGTATGCATATAGGTCATTTCGTTGCTTTAATGGTTGCTTCAAGACTTCAAAAAGCTGGTCATAAACCAATAATTTTAATGGGTGGTGGAACAGCTACAATTGGAGATCCATCTGGTAAAACAGATATGAGAAAAATGCTTACAAGAGAAGTAATAGATAATAATGTTAAATGTATAAAAAAACAAGCAGAGCGATTTGTTTCTTTTGAAGGAGAAAATGCAGCAATAATAGTAAATAATGCAGATTGGCTATTAGACTTAAATTATATTGATTTTATGAGAAAAATAGGTACATTATTTTCAGTAAATAAAATGCTTTCAGCAGAATGCTATAAAGCAAGACTTGAAACAGGATTAACATTCTTTGAAATGGGATATATGTTACTTCAATCATATGACTTCTTATATTTACATGACAAATATGGATGCAAAATGCAAATAGGAGGAAATGATCAGTGGTCTAATATTATAGGTGGAGTTGAACTTATAAGAAAAGTTGGAGCTGAAGATTCATATGGATTAACATTTAAACTTTTAACAACTGCAGAAGGTAAAAAAATGGGAAAAACAGAAAAAGGAGCTTTATGGTTAAATCCAGATAGAACTTCTCCATATGAATTTTATCAATATTGGAGAAATATTGGAGATACTGAAGTAAGAAAAGTGCTAACTCTTTTAACTTTTTTACCAGATGAAGAAGTTGATAGATTGTCATCATTAAAAGATGAAAAGATAAATGAGGCTAAAAAAATAGCTGCATATGAAATTACAAAACTAATACATGGGGAAGAAGAGGCAAAAAAGGCTGAAGATGCATCTAATGCTTTGTTTGAAGGAAAAGGAAGTCTAGAAAATATGCCAACTACAAAATTAGAAAATATAAACATATCAATATTAGATGCACTTATATTAACTAATATAACCACTTCAAAGGGACAAGCAAAAATACTTATAACTCAAGGTGGAGTAACATTAAATGATAAAAAAGTAGAAGATATAAATTATATGTTATCTGAAAAAGATTTTGAAAATGGTTATGCAATAATAAAAAAAGGAAAAAAGACGTATCATAAATTAGTGAAGTAAGAAGGAGAAAATAATGAAGGAACAATTTTTAGAATTAATAAAAAGCATAGATAGGGAAGGTATAGATAGTTTAATAAATTTTTTACTAAACAATACAGACTTCTTTAAAGCACCTGCTAGCACTAGATTTCATGGAAACTACGAAGGAGGGCTATTAGAACATAGCTTAAAAGTATATGAAATATTAAAAGAAAAAGTTCAAAACAATTCAATAGATTTACAAGTATCAGACGATACTATAAAAATTGTTGCCTTGTTACACGATATATGCAAAGTAAATTACTATAAGGTAGATTATAGAAATGCAAAAAACGATTTAGGAGTATGGGAAAAAGTCCCATATTATACAATAGATGATACAATCCCATATGGACATGGAGAAAAATCTGTAATGATGATTACAGAATATATAAAGTTAACTGTTGAAGAGAAATATGCAATAAGATGGCATATGGGATTTACAGAACCAAAAGAAACATATTCTACAATAGGACAAGCTTACAAAAAATATCCTCTTGCATTACTTTTATATGAAGCAGACTTAGAGGCAACATACTTTTATGATATATAAAATTATATTATTTTTAAATCTTCCATACACTTTTTTAATTTGCTTTTGTTAGTATCACTTAATTCTACTAAAGGCAAACGAGGAGTTTTGAAATCGAAACCTAATAAATTTAAAGCATATTTTACAGGAATTGGATTTACCTCACTAAATAAAGAATTAATTAAAGGCAAATAATCTAATTGCAAGTTTAATGATTTATCAATATTACCATTAAAATAATTCTTACATATATCAGATGTGATTTTGGGTGCAATGTTAGATAAAACAGATATAACTCCTAAACCGCCTAATGAAAGTATAGGAATTATTTGATCATCATTACCACTATAAATATGTAAATTATTTCTGCATAGTGCAGAAATTTTTGCAATTTGAGCTATATTTCCACTAGCTTCTTTAATAGCAACAATATTATTAATTTTAGAAAGTTCTAGGCATGTGCTAGGTTCTATATTTAAACCAGTCCTACTTGGTACATTATAGAGAATAATTGGAAGTGAAACATTTTTAGATATTTCGTAGTAATGCTTGATTAATCCATTTTGAGTAGTTTTATTATAATATGGTGTAACAATAAGTAATGCATTTACACCTGCTTGTTCAGCATATTTAGATAAATTTATAACATCATTTGTATTATTAGAGCCAGTTCCAGCTATAACAGGAATTCTTCCATTAACCTTTTTAACAGTAAAAGATATTAGATCCTTTTTTTCTTGTAAAGACATTGTAGCAGATTCACCAGTAGTACCACAAACAATAATAGAATTTACGTCGTTAGAAATTTGAAATTCTAGTAACTTGTTAAATTCTTCAAAATTAATTCCGTTTTCATCAAAGGGTGTAGCTATAGCTGTACCACAACCTTTAAAAATAATATCTTTCATACAAACCTCCATATATATTATTAATATATAGTTTTTTTTATGAAATATGACAAAAAATAAATAAATAATGATTGACTTTTTAATATAAAAATGTTAATCTTTATTTTAAGAATGCTTCTATAGCTCAGTTGGTAGAGCGCAGCCTTGGTAAGGCTGAGGTCGGCGGTTCAATCCCGCTTGGAAGCTCCAAATGTGCGGTGTATTCACACCGCAATAAATAGTTAATAATAAATAATTTACAATAATTTTTAATGGAACTTGGAAAAGAGTATGCATTCGTAGAAAGACAAGAACATATTCGTACAGAAAAGTGAAAATAAAAATAATTAAAAATTAATGATTAAAAATAGACAAATAAAAAATTATTGTATTCACAAAATATATAAAAATGTTTAAACAATAAAATTTATAAAACTATATAAAATGGGTATCCTATTATTTATAAAGAAAGGATGCCCATTATGAAATTTTTAAAAAAAAATTATCTAAAAATTTTTCTTTTAATTTTTTTGTGCATAATATTAGCTTATGTAACAAATATAACTTCTATACCAGATAGTATTATATTATTTAAAAATGAAGGTTTAAATTTAAGTACAATTTTTGGTGTAGAAATTCAAAAACTTGAAGAAGAGATTGATTATAAAGTAGTACCCATTTCTAGTAATGCAAATTCCCTAGATAATATAGTAGAAAAGGAAACATATAATGTAAGTTTATTTGGCAAAATTAATATAAAAAAAATTGAAGTAAATAATATTCCAAATACTAATGTTGTGCCATTAGGAAATTTAATAGGACTTAAACTGTATACAGATGGTGTTTTGGTTGTTGGAATGTCGGAGATAGACGGAATAGACGATAAAAAATATAAGCCATATGAAAATTCCGGAATAGAAGAAGGAGATAGAATTATAGAAATTAATGATACTGTGGTGACTTCTACTGCAGATTTAATGCAATGTGTAAATGCATCAAAAGGAAAACAAATAGAAATTAAATTTATAAAAGATGGAAATATTTTAGAAACTAGTATAACACCTATTAAAACCTCAAGTAGTACCTATAAATTAGGCTTGTGGGTTAGAGATGCAGCAGCAGGTGTTGGTACAGTGAGTTTTTACGACCCAGTAAGTAAAACTTTTGCTGCTCTAGGACATGGAATAATAGATGTAGATACTGAAGATTTATTAACAATTGCAAGTGGTGATTTTATAACTACAGATATAGTATCTATAGAAAAAGGTGAAGAAGGAAATCCAGGAAAAATTCAGGGTTCTATTGACAGGCAATATAAAATAGGACAAATTGTAAAAAATACAGCTTTTGGTGTTTATGGATATTTAACAGATGTTTCAAAACTTGGAATAGACGTAAACAATACTGTTCCAGTTGCTTTAAGAGATGAAATTGAAAAAGGTCCTGCTACAATAATTTGTACATTAGAAAATGGCAAAAAAGAAGAATATAATGTTGAAATACAAAAAATATTTAAAAATAATGATGAAGATAATAAAAGTATGCTTGTAAAAGTAACAGATGAAAGATTATTAGAAAAAACAGGTGGAATTATACAAGGTATGAGTGGAAGTCCTGTTATGCAAAATGGAAAATTAATTGGGGCTTTAACACATGTTTTAGTTAAAGATCCAACTACTGGTTATGCAGTTTTTGCAGATATAATGATAAAGCAAATGAGAGCAATTGAAAATTAGAAAAAAATTTTCAATTGCTCTACTAATATTTAGCTTTTAGCCTCTGGCTACAACAAATAATCTGATAAATTTGTTATTGTGCCAGCACCTAAACTTATTACAATATCACCACTATGGGCATTTACTTTTAAGTATTGTGCAATTTCGGATAATGTAGAAAAATATTGTGCCTCTCTATTATATGTTTTTATTTTTTCTACCAAATCTTTAGAAGATATATCATAAGTATTATATTCTCTTGCTGCATAGATGTCTGTTATTATTATATTATCAAATCCTAACAATGACTTTGCAAAATCATCTAATAGTTCTTTAGTTCTGCTATAAGTATGTGGTTGAAATACAACCCAAGATTTATTATATGTTTTATTTTTAATTGCATTACATGTTGCATTTATTTCTGTTGGATGATGTGCATAATCATCATATAAGCTTACATTATTAAAACTTCCTTTGTATTCTAATCTTCTGCTTGCTCCAGTAAATTCTTTAAGTGCATTTTTCATATTTGATTTAGATATTTTATAATAATTGCATAATGCTATACATGCAAGTGCATTTGAAACATTATGAATACCTGGAACAGAAAGCTTAAATGTAGCAAAAAAATTGTTATTATAATATACATCAAAACTAGGATATCCGGATGCATCAAAAGTTATATTTTGTGCTGTAAAATTAGCATTTTTATTATCTAAAGCATATGTTA
>CANQMG010000017.1 GCA_947624925.1 uncultured Clostridia bacterium
CACTTTCATCACCATGTTTTATTCTATCATATGTTTTGAAATATTACAATTTTGTAATAATCGATGAAATTACCATGTAAAATTTATTAAAAGTATTGATAAAATAATTATATTATATTAAAATAAAAACAATAAATCGAATTATATAAGAGAGCTTGAAACAAAGTATTTTTTTCGCATACCTGTTTCGTTATCGCTCCAATGAAAATAAAATCGTATTATTAATTAGTACGATTTTTTACTTTCTTATAGAATAATTATAATTTTATAAAAATTCTAATAGAATTTATAAAATTATTGACATTTGATCGCACTAATGATATGATAACAAAAAAATAAGAAAGGAAAAAAGAAATATGGGGAATAATTTACAATTTGCTCTAGAATCTTATGCTCTTATGACATTAATTACAGACATTAGAATAGTGGAATATGGGGGACTAGATTTAAGACCAATATATCAAAGAAATTATATATGGAAAAACGATTTTAAAGATAAATTAATATACAGCATAATAAAAAGTTATCCAATAGGCAATATAATAATAAGACAATTAAAAGAACCTAATGAAAAAGGTGCAAAACAAGAGATAGTAGATGGGCAACAGAGGTTGACAACTATATATGATTTTATAGAAGGAAAATATGAGATACATAGTGAATATTCCAGAAGAATAATAGAAGAAATTAAAAATTTTTATGGAGAAAGAACAGATCCAGAATTTGAAAAATTAGTAAAAAAATTGAAAAATAAGGGAAAAATTAAATTAAAATATTCAGATTTTCCATCTATAATAAAAGGTAAATTTGAAGGATTTAATATATCTGTTACTAAAGTAATAGAAGCAACAGATATAGATATTACAGATTATTTTAGATTTTTGCAAAATCAAGAAAGATTGCGTGCGGGTGAAATTTTACATTCTTTAACTGACTCAAAGATGGATAAATATTTAGAAAAAATAGAAGATTTAAATGAATTTTGCCATATCATAGGGTTTGATAATAAAAGAAAAGAATTTGATAAATTATTTTATAATATAATAGGTTTGTTAGACAATAAAATTTCATTAGGAGCACCAGATAATCTAATAAATAAATATGTTACAACGGTAGATGAAATTACTGATGGAAAAAAAGAAGTAGAAAATTTATTATTTCAGATAAATTCAATTGTAGATAATTATAGAGATAAAACTATTCTATATAATATAAAGAAAAGATATGTTAAGTTTCTAATGTTATTAATGGGAATGGGAATAATTGACTTTACTACACAAACGGAAGAAAAGTTAAAATCATTAGAAAAGATAGATATAAAATTGTCTGCATTTTTTTCGACAAACCCAGAAGTGGTAAATGAAGAATTTAAAGGGTATTCAAATAAAGTTATAGAAGAACTTAGAGCTATTGCTCTTATAAGTAAAGGAGCGCAAACAAGAGAAAGAGTAAAAAATAGAATGAAAGTTTTGGGGTATTATGTACAAAATGCTGAAGAAATAAATGAACCATCGGGAATATCAATTATATAAAAAAATATTAAGTTTGAAAGGATAAAAAATGAAGGAAAACATATATAATAATAATTATTTTTTTGTAGATGAATCTGGAGATACTACTTTTTATAATAGAAAAGGTGAATGGATTGTGGGAAAAGAAAATGGAGCTTCAAAAATATTACTTATGGGATTTATAAGAACTACGGAGCCACAATTTTTAAGAAAAAAACTTAACGAAGTAAAGTATGAAATATTAAATGATGAATATTTAAAAGATATACCTTCTATGAAAAAAACAAAAATAGCTTTTCATGCAAAAGATGATTGTCCTGAAGTTAGATATAAAGTTTTTAAAGTATTAAAAGATTTGCCTTTTTCTTGTAATATAGTTATTGCAAGAAAGACAGAAAATGTATTTAAAAAGTTTAATAGTAATACTCAAGAATTATATGATTCATTAATAACAAATTTATTTAAAAATATACTACATTTATCTAATAATAACTATATTTACATTGCAACTAGAGGAAGTAAAAAAAGACAAGAACCATTAGAAAAAGCGATACAAACATCTTTATATTATACTGAAAACAAATTAAATACTACTATCGAGTCTACTCAAAAGATTTTGCCACAGACACCATCTGGAGAGGTTTGTCTACAAATTGTAGATTACTGCAATTGGGCAATACAAAGAGCTTTTTTACAGAATGATATGAGATATTATAACTTTTTAAAAGAAAAATTTGGACTAATTGTAGATTTATATGATTATAAGAAAGGATGGAAGAATTTTTATAACAAAAAAAATCCATTTGATATAAAAAAGATAAGCCCTTTACGGCTAGGTATTAAAATACTCACAGCATGTAGCTGACTTTCGCACATAAAAGACTTATTATAAATAAAGCTATTGCTTTGCTATTATTATATGTTTTTTTAATTTAATTATACATAAAATAAACTTACTTGTCAAATAAATTATACATATAATCTAAAAAAATTTCAATAGTTTTTGTAAAATTATAAATATTTGTGAATACAAAACTAATAATATGTGTTATACTAATTTCAACAGTTGATTAATCGAATTATTTTTTTGAGCAAATATGTGAGAAAAATTTTTCGAAAATAACCTCCTTAATCGCTCCAAATGTGCGGCGTGGAAAAGAGAACCGTCTCAATTTCCAATTTTCTTTAACAGATGTTAATTATTTTACTAAAATCACATTATTAGCTTTAAAAGGTTGTTTTTTATATTGTATTTTTCTATCAATTTAACTTTTAATTTTTTTATCAAATCTATATTGAATTTTACAAGATTATATTTTAAAAGATAATACAAGAGAAAATACAGCATTAATTTTGAAAACAATAATAGAAAAAGACAGAAGTCAAAATGTTATAGGAAGAGTTAATTTAGTTTTAAGATTAGCTGTTGAAGGTGATGATATAAATAATAAAAATTCTATTATTACTTGTATTCCAATTGGCAAAAATAGACTTCAATCTTATATAAATAACGGAAAAATTATTTGGCAAAAACTAGACAAAAATGAATAATTATTGTATAATTAAAGTACAATATAAATAGGTTATTTGAGGTGGTAAAATGTTGCAACCACACACCCTAGTGGTCAAAAGAGATGTAGGAACGGCGACTCCTACCAAATAACCAACAGTTAACAAGGGATTATGGAAACATATTCCCTTGCTTTTTTATTAAAAATATGCTATAATAAATTTGGAAATTGGGACGGTTCTCTTTTTTGGAAATTGGGACGGTTCTCTTTTCCACGCAATTTTTGTGTGGAAAAGAGAACCGTCCCAATTTCCTCCAATCTCCCATTTTATATTTTAGAAATCATTAAATTAGATGAAGAGTATCTTCTAAGTCCTCTATAAAATATTACAAATGTAACTAATGTTAAAATAACCGTTATAACAATTATTACAAATGTTAATTTAAAATTAAATTTTGTCATTATCCATACTGGAAAATATGCTGTTAATCCCACTGGAATTACTGTTAGTAACAATATTCTTGCTGCTCCTTTAAATATGCCATCAGGATATGTAGAAAAATTTATCATTAAGTTGTTACCTGTATCAGCAATCATATCTGATCTTCCAATCCAAAAGCTTAAACTGCCAAGTAAAACAGCAATATCAGTTATAATTATTGCACCAGTTATAGAAAAGAAAGTAAACAATATAAATTTAGATACTGTTATCCCACTTATTATAAGAACAATATATCCATATAACAAATCTCCCAACGCAGATACTTCAATATCTGTTGTAATACAAGCCAATAATACATTTTTTGGCTGTACCAAAAAGCTATCAAGTTTACCATTTGTTATTAAATCTGAAAGAGAATATGCCTTTTTAAATATAAAATGTGAAAATCCATACGTTGATGCTGCTATTGCCCAAAGCAACAATATTTGATTAAATGTATATCCTCCTACGTCCTCTTTTAAAGAATAAATAACAATCCATTGTATTATAAAACTGGCATTGTTGAGTATCATAAATATAACATTCATAATAAAACTTGTTTTATTTATCATTTCGCGCATTAAGCCATATTTAATTGTTTTTATTGTTACATTTAATTGATTTTTAACCCCCTGTAACATTTAACTTTTTCACTCCCTTCTTATAAATTAAATAGCACATTCCCCAAGCAATACCTAAATAGATTATTTGTGATAATAAAATCTCTGCAGATGACATATAACTAAAATCTACAAATAATTTTGCAGGTCCATAACACGTTACATATATCGGACTATATCTCATTATTTTTGCAAGAATTCCTGGGAAGTATTCGATTGGAAATAATACTCCAAGAACTAATATCATTTTACTATATAGCCAAAATATTGGATTTGAATCTTCAATTATAAAGGAAATAAGTCCAATAAATGTTATAAGTAATAAATTGATTAATACTGCTAATATTCCAGATATAAAAACTATTATTACAGCAGGGGCTGTTAAAGCAGGAAAACTTTTTAAAAAAATTATCCCCATTGTAAAACCAACTACCATTGATATAATAATTCTAATTGTTGTTTCACCTAAATGTCCAGATACTGCATAACCAATATAGCTGTATGGCTTATTTATCATATATGCTATATTTCCACCTCTAACATCATCAACTATTTTTCTACAATATTTTCTTCCCTCTATTGCACCCCATATAATCTCTGTTATAATAACATACCAAATCATTTGCGTTTTAGAGTATCCATTAATTAATTCGTTTGGATTATCATAAATATAATTCCATAAATTCATAAATATGAATATAAACAAGATAAAATTAATTAATCTGAACAATATGTTTATTACATATTGAAATGTACTCATAAGTTCACTTTTATAAATGTAAATATACTTTCTCATATAGTTTCTTACCCCTTTCTATATATTTGTGCAATAATTTCTTCTAATGGAATGTTAGAAATGTTGATATCCATAATGTTTTCTGGATTAATTAATTTTAAAACAGTAGTCAAATCTGTTTGTTTTGTATCAATTTCAATTCTTAATCTATTTTCTTTTTCTTTTAATATATTAATACCTTTTGTGTTACTAAAATTAACTTTTGTATTTAATTTTACTTCTATAACTTTTTTATCCATATAGTGATATTTTAAATTAGACATAGAATCATCCATCACAATTTTTCCATCATTTATTATTACAACTCTTTTACAAAGTTTTTCAATATCAGATATATCATGACTAGTAAGGAAAATAGTAGTACGATATTCTTTATTCATTTTCTTTATTAACTTTCTAATACTCTCTTTTACAACAGGGTCAAGACCAATTGTTGGTTCATCCAAAAATAAAATTTTGGGCTTATGAATTAATGAAGCAACAATTTCGCATCTAATCCTTTGCCCTAAACTCAAATTTCTTACAGGTATATTTATAAATTTTTCAAGATCAAAGAGCTTACTTAATTCTTCAATACGTTTTTCTGTCTCTTTTTCTGTAATATCATAAATAGCACCAAAAAATTTAAAATTATCATATGCTGTCAAATGCATCCAAAGCTGTTCCTTTTGTCCAAATACTGTTCCTATTTCATATGCTAGTTTTTTTCTTTCCCTTGTAGGATTAATTCCAAGGACATTAATCTCGCCACTATCTGGATATAGAATACCTGTAAGCATTTTAATTGTTGTACTTTTTCCTGCTCCATTAGGTCCAATAAATGCAATAATTTCTCCTTCTTCAACTTCAAAGGATATATCATTTACAGCCTTAACTTCTTTATATATAGGTTTAAAAATAGCACTAATACTTCCAGAAAAACCCTTTTTCTTTTCTTTTATTTTAAATGTTTTAGTTAAATGCTTTACACTTATAACTGACATAATTTTAGCCCTCCTTTTATCTTTTCACTTATCATTTTTATAATAAATACAAAATAAGCGAAGCACAACTGTTAAACAGTAGTGACTCCGCTTTATATTAAAAACGTGTAAGTATTAACCCTGTGCAGCTTTATATGCACACTCACTCATTAATTATAAGAATATGATATCATATTTTATCTGAATAATCAAGTATTTTAGGAATTTTTATTAAATTTTTGGAGGAAATTGGGACGGTTCTCTTTTCCACGCAATTATTGTGTGGAAAAGAGAACCGTCCCAATTTCCTCCAATTTCCACATTTAGTAACTTTCTTGTATTTTAATTTGCTATTTTCTTGACTATAAGTGGTTTTTGGTGTATTATTATATTTATACTAAAAGTAAAAAGGAGAAAAAATATGTTATGTTCAAAATGCAATAAAAATGTTGCCGTTGTGTTCGTAAATGAACCAACAAAAGAGGATAAAAATCATTTAGCTGGATATTGTTATAATTGTGCCAAAGAAAAAGGCATAGATATAAATGAAGAATTAGGAAAACAAGCTGAAAGTTTTTCACAAAATATTAATTTAAATGATATGACATCACAATTAGGTTTTATATTAAAAGACCTAACAGATACATTAAATGAACAAGATTTAGATGGTGCTCATATAGAAGGTGCTGCTATTCCAATAGGCTCTATATTTGGTGGAATGTTTTCAAAAGGCCCAATAAATGATAGTAGCTCTCAAGAAAGTTCAAATAATAAAAAAGTAAAAGTTGAAAAAAAGCCTAAGGAAAAGAAAAAAAGAATTCTTGATGTTTATGGAACAAATTTAACAAATAAAGCTAGAAATAACCAATTAGATGTTGTTATTGGTAGAGATAAAGAAATTCAAAGAATGATTCAAATTTTAAATAGACGTTCAAAAAATAATCCTTGTTTAATAGGAGAACCTGGTGTTGGTAAAACAGCTATTGCTCAAGGCTTAGCAATAAAAATAGCTAATAAAAAAGTACCTGCAAAACTTTTAAATAAAGAAGTATATTTATTAGATATGACAGCCATAGTTGCTGGTACACAATTTAGAGGACAATTTGAGGCAAGAATGAAAGCTATTATTGATGAGTGCAAAAATTTAGGAAATATTATCCTAGTTATAGATGAAATTCATAACATAATTGGTGCTGGAGAAGGCGAAAATTCAATGAATGCTGCAAATATTTTAAAGCCATCTCTTGCTAATGGAGAAATTCAATTGATAGGAACTACAACACTTAGAGAATACAGAAAATATATTGAAAAAGATACTGCTTTAGAAAGAAGATTTCAAAGTATAATAATAGATGAACCTAATATAGAGGATTCTATTTCAATATTACAAGGTATAAAAAAATATTATGAGGACTTTCATAAAGTTATCATTTCAAATGATGTTATAAGACAAACAGTTATAATGTCTGAAAAGTATATTCATGACAGATTTTTACCAGATAAGGCAATTGACATTTTAGATGAAGCATGCTCACGTAAAAACCTAGATAATAAAGATTTATATACTTTAGAAATATTAAAATCTCAATTAAAGCAAGTACAACTTGAAAAAGAAGAGGCAGCACAAGCGGATTCAACAGAAGATTACCAAAAAGCTGCTGATTTAAAAACAAAAGAGTGTAAATTAATTGAAGAAATTGATGCTTTAAATAAAAGATTAAAATTAAGTAATATAACAATTTATGATATTGCTACAGTTATAGAAAATTGGACTAAAATACCTGTTAATAAAATAACAGAAGAAGAAAAGGATAGATTATTAAATTTAGAAAATAACCTTCATAAGAGAATAATTGGACAAAATAATGCTGTTGAAGCTGTAAGTAGAGCAATTAGAAGAAATCGTGCTGGTTTAAAATCTACCAAAAGGCCACCTTCTTTTATATTTGTTGGTCCAACTGGTGTTGGTAAAACAGAACTTGCTAAATCACTTGCTTTTGAGATGTTTGGTTCTGAAGACTCAATTATTAGAATAGATATGTCTGAATATATGGAAAAACATTCTACATCTAAATTAATTGGCTCACCTCCTGGTTATGTTGGTTATGATGATGCTGGACAATTAACAGAAAAAGTAAAAAGAAAACCTTATTCTATAATATTACTAGATGAAATTGAAAAAGCTCATCCAGATGTATTTAACATTTTATTACAAGTTTTAGATGATGGTAAATTAACAGATTCTCAAGGAAATACTGTAAGCTTTGAAAATACTATAATCATTATGACATCTAATGCTGGCTCTAACCTAAATAATAATTCTATTGGATTTGGAAATAGTAACTCCATTATTTCAAATGATAAAATTTTAGATGCTTTAAAAGAAACATTTAGACCTGAATTTTTAAATAGAGTAGATGAAATAATTGTATTTGATTCTTTAAACCAAGAACAATTATTACAAATAGTAGATTTAATGCTTTCAGATACTAGAAAAGCATTATCCGATAGAAATATATCATTTACAATAACTCCAACTGCTAAAAATGCTTTATTGGAAAAAGGTACAAATTTGAAATATGGAGCTAGACCTTTAAGAAGAGCTATTCAAAGATATATTGAAGATGAACTTTCAGAAAAAATATTAAGAGGAGAACTTTTAGATGGTCAATCATTGGAAATTGATTATTTAGATAATAATTTTGTATTTAATATACAATAAAAGGAGTTTTATATGCTTAAACATATTCCTAATATACTAACTATATCTAGATTTTTTCTAATACCTTTTATTTTATACTATTTAATAAAAGATGAATATATTGTTACTTTTATATTACTGACTATATCAGGTATTACAGATATTTTAGATGGTTTTATAGCTAGAAAGTTTAATTTTATTACAAATTTTGGTAAACTAATTGACCCTTTAGCAGATAAAATGACTCAAGTTTCAATTTTATTTGTTTTAGTACTTAAATCTACTATACCTATTTGGATTTTGTTAATAGTTATAATAAAAGAATTTGCAATGGTATCTGGAGCATCATTTCTTTATGGAAAAGAACTCGTAGTATCTAGTAAATGGTATGGAAAATGTGCAACAGTCTTATTTTACATAGCTATAGTGTTATCTCTAGCCTTAAATCAATTTAAAGATGCCATTTTAAGTATTGGTTGGTTACCTAAAATATTAGCTATGCAAACAGGATTTACAAACTCAAAACCTCTTATATTATTTATAGATAAGCCTTTTTATTATTTAGCAATAATAGCTACTGTATTTTCTTTACTAATGTATTTTAGAGCATTTTATATGCAAGGCTATTTAAAAAAGGAAAATTTAAAATTAAATGATAAATAATAATAAGATTTACTATTTGTAAAATCCAATATAGATTTGGTTTGGCTGACAGCCCCCTTGTTAAAGGGGCTGTTGACCTGCCCACATTTTTTATTTAGAAATTTTGCTGTATATTTTGGTCTATATCTTGTTCTAGATTTTGTTCTGGATCTTGTCCAACATCTTGCTCTGTATTTTCTTCTACATTTTGCTCAACATCTTGTTCTATATTTTCTTCTACATTTTGTTGCATATTTGGGTCTATATCTTGCTCTTGATTTTGTTCTAAATTTTGTTGTGTATTTTGTTCTGTATTTTGTCCAACATCTTGTTCTATATTTTCTTCTACATTTTGTTCTACATTTGTTTGCGTATTTTCGTCTGTATCCTGTTTAACAGCATTTGTATAATCTTCTGGTACAATAAATATGTTATCATCTACTGTAGTAGAATAAGATAAAATTTCTATTTTTGTTTCTTCTCCTTCATTTCCAACATATTTAAAAAATTTTAGTTCATCATCTACAAAATAATATACTGTTTTTCCTTCATCACTATTAAAGCTTTCGTAATTATAGTTTATTCCATCAATTGTTTCTTTTCCTTTTTCATATTCTGTGGTATATGTATTTTCTAACTGTTCAATTGACAAAAATGAATCTAATAGTGAATCAACTTGTTCAGTTCTTCCTTCTCTTATAGAATATGTTTTATTTGTATTATCTAATGATATAGTTAAAGGATCTATGTATATTAGGCATAGGATTTCTTTTTCGTTTTGCAATTCTTGTATAAATACTTTTTCATCTTTTTGAGCAGTTTTTAAATTAACACTTACATAATCATTTGATATTCTATATTCTAAATTATATTCATTATGAGAAAAATATTTCATAATATTTTTATATGCTTTTGTTTCATTTTTATCTATTTTGCTATATCTGTACCATATAAATATTCCTACACCAACTAACATAATTAATAGAATTATTATAATTATTATTTTTAGAACTTTCTTTTTTTTCATTTTCAACCTTCCTTATTTTGTAAGGGCAGATATTTATCTGCCCTGTCTTTTTAATTAATCATTAATTTCAAAATATATATTATTTATTTTCATAGTTTGAGCAATCGTATTATTCTTTAATGAAACTTCTACCTTACTAATTGTATTATTATTTATATTAAATGTAAGTTGATTATTATTAAAATGTAATCCAGTCTTAGTCAATATAACTTTATTGCTTTGATCATATACTTTTATTTCTATACTAGCATTTTTATTAATACTAGCAGATATACCTGTTAATACAAGAGTCCAATTTTGTTTATTTAAAGATGTATTAAATGAATAGTTTTTACTGCGCAATCCAGCCGCATCATACCAATTTATATTACCAACTGAATATTTTGTTTTCTCTAAATTAACATTAACAGTATAATCAGCGTCTGAGCATTTAATTGTTCCATTTTGTGTATTGTAATGTTCCTTTGAAACTTTCCAATTTATAGTTGTATTTCCTTCATAAACTTCAACTTTTAACTGTCCTGTTCCAGTTTTTGATGCATTTTTATTTACATATTCTGCATTTCCACCAGTTATTTCAATCTTTGCACCATTATTTGCTTTTATAGTATATATATGTGTATTTTTTGCAAGTGTTATATTTTTTGTTTGGTTTGAATTTACAGTAGTATTTCCTGATTCAGTTTTATAATATTGTTTTTCTACTTGATAAGTTACTTTCGTTCCTGCAGAAACAGTAATTGAGGCCTTGCCTTTTCCAGTTACTGTTACACCTTTCGAACTATTTATTGTTATATTAGCATCTGTAGGTGAAGCAGTTATAGTATATGTATAATATGAATCTGGATCTTTTTCTATACTTAAGTATCCTCCTGAACCTTTAACTGCACTACCTGATTCGCCATTACCATCTCCACCTTTACCATAAGATGTTCCTGAAATTACAGAATCGCCACCTGGATAAACCTTATAAACTATACCACCTTTAGTTCCTGAATTTCCTTCTTTTCTTACTTCTGGTGTTCCCACTTCTGGAAATTTATTTGTAACTCCATTTGTTCCACCTTTTCCTCCTTCTGCAGGATCTTTAGCTGCATTTTTACCTCTTTGTCCACCATATACTTCTATGTATTTTCCACCTATTATTGCCTGCAATTTTGAGTTCGTTCCATCTGTACTTTCACTTGTTAAAGTACCATATTTTCCTCCATATCCAATAGTATATGTATACCAACCTTGTTCTAAATATAATGTTCCTTTAAATCCAGAGCCTGAACCACCGCCTCCATAGAAGCCTCCACCTCCTCCGGCAACTATTGTAACTTTATAATTTCCACTTTCATGTATATATATACTTTTTGTATAATTTTCATTTCCATTATTTTGTTTATTTGGATTTGTAAAAGGTATAATTTCAAGTATTATTTCGATTTCTTTATTAGCATTTAATGTAATTGTACTTTCTTGAGGAATGTAATACTCTCCTCTTTCTACTTTATAAGTTACTTTCGTTCCTGCTGGAACAGTAACTGAGGCTCCATTTTTACCATTTCCAGATATTGTTCTTCCTGAAAAAGTTATATCTATATTAGCATCATCAAGAATATCACCACTTTGCTTAGATTTTACATCTTTTATTGTAAATGTGTAATATGTTTTATTATCTTCCTCTATACTCAAATATCCACCATTTCCATTAACTGCACTACCTGATTCTCCATTACCATCTCCGCCTTTACCATAAGATGTTCCTAAAATAACAGATGCACCACCTGGATAAACCCTATTAGTTGCGTCACCTTCAGTTCCTGGATTTCCTTCTTTTCTTACTTCTGGTGTACCAACTTCTTTAAAATTATTTGTAACACCATCTATGCCACCTTTTCCTCCTTCTGAAGGTCCTTTTGCTACATCTCTACCTCTTTTTCCACCATATACTTCAATATATTTTGTTCCATCTATTTTTTCAAATTTTGAATTTGTTCCATCTGTACTAGATTTTGACAAAGACAAAGTACCATATTCTCCTCTATGTCCAACAGTATATTTGTACCATCCTTGTTCTAACTCTAATGTTCCTTTAAATCCAGAGCCTGAGCCACCACCTCCGTAGTAGCCACCACCTCCTCCGGCAACTATTGTAACTTTATAATTTCCTGTTTTTGGTATATATAAAAATTTTTCTATATCATAATCTTCTTTATTAAATTCATTTGGATTTACGAAATCTGGATTTTTTATATCATCATCCTTCTCAAACCATAATGCACCAACTCCAAGAAATCCATTTCCATCTTTAAAGATTGGCTGACCATTATACATTAATGAACCATTGTTTTGAAATTCTATTAGTTTATTTGCTAAATTCACTGATGACATTTCAGAAATACCTTTAATATTTTCATGTCTGTTAATTACATATTCAGTAATTGTCTCATCACAATATACATCTTGAAATTGTCCGACTGATTCATTTCTAGTTCCTATTATATTGCCTAGGTACCATTGAAGACCAACATTTGCACCTCCGTGAAACAGCTCCTACATTATAACTATATTTTAAAGTAATATTTTTATAAGTAATACCTATTAGTCCTCCTGTCGCAGCTTTCCTAACTTCATTTACTTTAAATGTCTTTCCAATAACTGAACCAGAATTATATATATATTCTAAAGTTCCTCCACTAACTACTCCTGCGATTCCTCCTAATCTGTTTAAATCAGTAGTTTTAATGTTTCCCTTATTTACACACATAGTAATAACAAGAGTATCTTTTCTATCATCTAAATAACAAACGCCGTACAATTCCACCTACATTAACATTTCCTGTAACATTTCCATAGTTTCCACATGAGCTAATAATTCCTTCATAATTAAATCCACAAATTCCACCTGCTCCATTATTTTCATTAATAAGATTATTATCTTCTTCTTGTTCACTAGCAGTATTATCTACATTACATTCATTATCTTTTGTAGTTATTGTTCCTCTATTTGTGCATAAATAAATTGTTCCACCATTATTATAACCTACTATTCCACCAATATTAGCTCCATTATTTACTTTTCCCTTAAACTCAAATCCTTCAATTGTTCCTTTATTATAACCTACTATTCCACCTACATTATATTTTCCTGATACTTTTACACCTTCACCTAATGTAACTTTATCATTTTCATCTAAACCATTATTATTTGCTATTAATTCTGTTAAATTTTTGCCTGCAACTCCACCAACATTATTTTCACCTTTTAAATTTCCTTTTTCAATAGTAACATCTGTCCAATTGCTATTATTTCCATTTAGTCCAACTATTCCTCCAACATAAGTTGGTGAATAATATTTTACTATATCAAAAATTGTTCTATCTCCAGTACGTTTGATTGTTACTCCATCAGTACCATTTATTTCTATATTATCTATATGTGCATCTGTTATATTTCCTCTACAAGTACCTGCTATTCCACCCATAAATGCTTTTACGCCTTCATGTATGCTTACACCTGTAAGTGCTGAATCATCTCTTACTGTAACACGCAATGTTACATCTACATCAGCGCTAATTAATGAACAACCCTTATTTTCATGTATATAAGCATCTGATATACCACCATCAGTATATCCTATAATTCCACCAATATAATTATTAGTAAAATTAGAATAAATACCGCCATTCCATAAATCATTGTACCAATCAGAATTTTTTTCGCTACCTTTTTCAAAATTACAATCCACAGTATATTTGCTTTTTAAAGCAACATCTGTTTTAGTTGATGTAATATTCCTTACCTCGCCACCTATATAACCAATAGCACCACCAATACATAATATATGATCAGGTTTATTTGTCCCATCATCATCATCTATAATATCTTCTCTTAATGGAAGTAGACCATTAAAATTATTATTCGCATAGCTGTCACCATTACATTGTACTTTTGAATTTTCAATTGTTAAATTTTCTACTCCACTTCTTGAATATCCAATTATACCTCCTAAATATGTACCTCCAGTTATTGTACTATCTTGTACTTTTAATCCAGTTACCTCATTAGAATTGTTGTATCCAATAATACCACCTGTATATGTTGATTTATTTTTATTATCTGTATTATTTACAGTTACATTAATCAAGGTTAGATTCTCTATTTTTCCTTCATTTGTTGCAAATAGTCCATATTTATTTTTATCTTTATCTTTATTTGATGGACTATTTATTGTTATCCCTGAGATAGTATTATTTTGTCCATCAAATATACCTTGGAACTTTGGTATTGGTGTTATATTTCCTACACCTGATATATCTTTGGTTACATTAAATATCCTTCGTGTGCCATTGTCATTATATGTTCTATAAGGTGATATTGTTGCACTTGTTCTTTTGGTTATTGCACCAGCATTTGTTGCCATTGACAATCCTGTTACACTATCTTTTCTATCTAATTCATACCAACTTACTTTATCATTCATATACTTTATGCCATTATTATCCGCAGAAAAATCACTTGTTGCTTCATATTTTACTCCTGGCGTTTCTGATGTTATTGGCTCTTCATCAGAATAATTACATACTACTAATTGCCATTCTTTGTTATACCAGTCTGTGTTGTTTGGAATCGTTCCATTTACCGTGTACTTATCTCCAGTATAATAAGGTTCTTCTGCAATCTTATGAGATTTCCTATCACTTGCATCATCCTTTATAAATGCAAATATTTTAAATTCGCCTTGTACTTTTATATTTGATTTCAGAGTTATTTTATTTTTTGATTTTATAGTAGCAATAATTTCCATCTCTCCACTTGTTACATATATTTTAGGAATGTTGAAAATTGTAATTGTTATATTCCACACATTATTTGAAGTACAAGTACCACTACCAGTTTTTGAAGTGTCTACCACCACTATTTTCATTGTATTATCATAAGGATATTTTGTTTCTGGTACACTTACTTCCATTTCTTCATGTTTTAATTCATTACCAGTATTTTTTTCCATTTTTAGATTAATATTTATTGTTATATTATTTCCTAAATATTTAGATAAATTTTTATAATATGTATCATTTTTTGTTCCACTTACTGGTCCATTTAAAGTTATATTTATTGCATCACTTGCATCATTACCATATATATCTCCAATTTGAGCTGAAGCACTTGTTTGAAAGCCAAACTCTTTATTGTTCCAAATATTACCATGTTTTCCAGTTTGCACTGTATATTCATAAGAATCTAATGGGGCTCCATCTTCATCTACATTATTTAATGTTACATTATATTTTGTAATTGGTGTTGCAATTATTGATATTGTTATTTCTTTAGAAGGAGCTATATTTCCAGTTGAATCTGTAAATGTATTATTCGTTTTTGCACTACCATATACTAATTTCACTCCATATTTATTTACAACATCCG
The DNA here is from genome assembly GCA_947624925.1 of uncultured Clostridia bacterium. Taxonomy (GTDB): domain Bacteria; phylum Bacillota; class Clostridia; order TANB77; family CAG-508; genus HGM13634. Next base: position 15,668 of record CANQMG010000017.1, read on the forward strand.
GTAACTCATAATCAACCTTTATTTCACCATCATCATTTGTTATCGTTACTTTCATCTCTTCATTCTCAAATGGTAAACTATAATAATTTTCTCCTTGGCGATTGTTCATTGCTTTTATTTTAATTATGCTTTCTGTTCCTTCCTCTATATTTTTACGTAAGGTATTCTCTGCATAACGACCTATTATAGCATTATATGTATTAGTTGTATTCTCTTTTGTTTCTTCAACACTTATCTCTACATCATACCCATCTTCCACTATACCTTCATTAGTATCGTTAGGTTTACCATCGTCATATGCAGTTACATACTGCACAATTACATTATAATTTGGTTTTTCTGGGTCTACTACTACTAAATCACTTTTATCTAAATCGAAAGCATCATTTAAATATCCTGTTGCTTTATATAAATTATATCTTTCTCTAGCTAATGTTGTAAAATATGCTGTTGCATTATTTGAACTTATAAGTTCAGTTGAAAAATATCCGTTTTTATATACATTTTTATTTGTTCTATCTTCTATTATACAGTTGTAATCACCTGAATCTGCATGTTTATAATAATATTCAAATGCTTCTTTATTTACTGTTTCATCAAGACTTTCATCTGGATTTGATGTTTGTATTCTATATGCTTCAAAATCTTTACTTCTATATCCTCCTGTATTTCTAAGGCTTTCCCCTTCACTTTCTTCAAAATTAAAATTATCACAGGTAATTTTATGATATTCACCATCATTACCAATAAAATATAATAATGACGGATTTACATATTGTGTATTTCCAGTTACTGGTATTACATCATAATTATTGTATGTTTTAAAACCAATTGGTAACCCTTGAAAAAAGGCTGTCATACATACTTCAGAATATATTTTTTCCCAATCCTCTTCTAATAATATTGGCATTTTATAATTGTATGTAGTTCCACCTGCTTGTGACATTGAACTAAAGTTATCTATTGCATTTTTTAAGTTTTTTTCTATAGATTTTCTTATAACTTCTCTTTTATGTTGGCAAAATTCTGAATTATAATCTTCTGGATCATTACCACCACCTGTTATTCCACTTAAAAATTCTTTAAGACCCTCTTTACCAGCTAAACCATAACCAGTAGTTCCAATTACTGTACCCTCCATATCTTCTTCATCTAGTAGAGTTTTAGTAAATTTATATGCCTCTTGGTAATATTTAATTGCACTATCATCCCCATCATATTCGTCACTATTATAGTCATTTTCTACAAGTTCACCTCTTGTTGAAGAATATGTATACCATCCTTTTTCCACTTTGGCAGCAATAGCATGTTGTCCTTCTATATAGTAAACTTTCTTTTGGTTTATATATTTGTATGGAACATTTTCTAATAATGTATATTTGTATTCTGTATCAAGTTCATTTTCTTTATATCTTATTTCTATATTTTCTTTTAATTCTTCTTTTTCTATTTTATATTTATTATTTTCATTTATTGTATAGAAAACATTGCCATCGACTTCTTCATATTTATTTGTATCTATTAAATATCCAGAAATTGAAATTACTCTTTCTTCTCCATCAAAATTATGTATAACTCCATATATAGCTATATAGTTATCTAATGTATAATTTATAACTACATTTACATCATCATTTTTTATTTGTTCTGTATAATATACATATGGTTTTAATGCATATTCTATTTTGCCAGTTTCATTATTTTTTACAGCAGAGTATATGTAATATCCATCATATAAAGAATATAGCATTGCTGGCACATATACTTTAACATCATCCTGAGAAATGTTTAAATTACTTGCCATACTTCTCATAAATGTATTTGTTGATGCCTCTATATCTTCCCTTATTGAGTCTGCGTTTCCAACTAATTCATTATCATGTGTATTTATTTTATATGCAGATACAGCATCATAGTTAGCATTAGACAAAAAACTATCATATTGATTTTGCAAAGTGATAGTATTTCCCTGCCCTCTTACATATAGTCCCATTACTAAAGCAATTGGGACTACTATTAATATAAAAATTATAGCTAAATTTTGTAACTTCATAATTTTTACCTTTCAAATATATATTAAATACCTGCGCTACTCGTTCCTCCTGTTGTTTGTACTTGTGCTGTAAAAGCACCTACAACTACTGGTGTATTACTTGGTGTTTGATATATAAATCCTTTAAATAATTGATACATAGTTGTATTTGTGTTTTTTACTTCAATTTTTACAATATCACCTTTTTTAAGTTGTATATTTCCATCTTTTAAATAATTTTCTACTTGTGATGTATAAACAACATAATATGTATTTTGTCCTATTTTTTGAGTATTTCCGTCACTTACCTTTTTTCCTGGATTTTCATCTAATATTGATAACTCAATTGTTACATCATATGTGTTTCCAGTTGCTCCTAATGATTGTTCAAATGCAGCTTTATCCTCTACTGTTAATAAACCTTTAGATACAATTTTGTTTCCATATTCTGATACAATTGATTGTACACTAATTTGTGCTATATTATCTTGTTGTCCAGCTGATATCATCATTGGAACTACTGCCATTAATATTACTGCTAAAAAAATTATTAATACAGTTGAAAAACTATCCATATAATTTCCTCCTATAACTTTTTATAAATATATTACTAATTTAAATCCTATATAATCTTTAGTTTGCTTGTATATATATCATTTCTGTTTTTGAAATTAATCTTTCTTCAAGATAATCTTTGTTATCTGTTTCTCCTTCTATTTCTACATACTTATTATTATCAATTACTTTTATTATTTCCTTAAATTTTTTTCCATCACAATTACCATATAGCTTCTTTCCAGTATACTTATAATATTCGCCGTTATATGTTTGTGTATTATCTCCATCTTTATTTAAATCTGCACGAATTCTGTATAAAATTGCTGTTTCATCACTAAGCCATGGAGCTCCAACAAAATCATCATAAGTACTACCATTTTTTCTTCCTATTTTATAAATTTCTTGTAATGTTTCTATGCTCCAAGTAACACTAATGGGTGTTCCGTCTACAGAAAAGTTATTTACATTTTGATCTAAATACTCTAATTCTTTATTTACTGTCTCATTTTCTGATTCTTCATTCATAATATCACTTGCATTTGCATTAACAACTGTTTCAGTTGTATTATCATATCTTGCTAGAACTTTATATGGACCACTGTCTCCTTCATTTACAATAATTGTTACAGCATAATTTTCTTTATGGTATCTGAATAATGTTGGTAATAAATCTTCAAATGTTACTTCTCTATTTGTGTCTAAACCTGCACTTGATATGTATATGATGTCATTTAACCCTTCTTGTTCCATATATTTTTGACTATCTCTTGTATAAAATATTGAATCTGCAGTTGTTTTTGTTTGAGAGAATAACATAAATGCAAGTGAAATAAAAATTACAAATACAATTACTGCTGCTGCAAGTTTTAAGGCATCTATAGCATTTTCCATATTCTCTCCTCCTTTAATATCTTATATAAAAGATATTTTTTATATAAGGGCAGATTGCTCTGCCCCTTTTTTAATTGTAATTATAAAATATGATAATTTTAGTCTCCAGAACTAGTCATCAGAAACATCAATCTGATCAGTATGAGTAGTACCATCGTTCTCAAATAAACAAACTCCAGTTATAAGTCCATCTGTATAGTGAAATACTATATCATAAGTTTTACTCGTTGTTATTTTACCTAATAATTGAGATATTAGGTTAGAATCAACACTATCACTTGTATCTACGTTTGTAATATCTTTGCTATTAAATTTACCTCTTATAAATTTTTCACTATCAGCATATATCAAAACATGGTGTGTATCTGGATTAGTATTATTTGCAATTAATTTATTTAGCAATGTTTTTGTGTTAGTTGCACTTTTTTTAGTTCCTTGGTACATTGTAAATTGGCTATTAAATGCCTCTTTTTCTTGTGAATTCATAGATGCTATTGAACCTTCAATATTTGATTGTGCTCCACCAAATACCATCATTCCTACAGCTATTAATAATATTACTATTAATATTGAACCTGCTATTAATAAAGCTTTTGACGCATTCTCCATAAATGTTCCTCCTTTGTTTTTTATGTATTTTTTATTTATTATTTTAGATTACCGTTTGTAATCCAAACACTAAAAACTATTTTATTCTTCTGTTTGCTCAATATAGATTTTGCTAACTTTTCCTGTTTGCTTATGATATTCTATATTTGTAACTTTGAAGTTTGTTAGGTTAAAGTTTGTTATAAAACTTTCTATTCCTACTTTTTGTATTTTTTCCATTTCATATGTTGTTGTTTCATCTTCGCCTGTAATAAAGGTAAGGTCTATTTTTATGCTATTTTTTTCATCTTCTATATAATAGCCATTTTCGTCTTTTTGTATTTTGTTTTGTTCATTAAGGTCTATTGCTTTGTTTATTATTGTTATAACGTCTGTTCCAAGTATTTCTTTATCTTTATATTTTTCAAATTGTTGGTTATATGTTCTTGCTTGATTTAATATTTGTTGATTGTTTTTATATTTTACAGAAAATATTATAACAATTGTAATAACTATTAGAAGTATTATTAATATGCCTTTTTTCATAACCTTTTCCTTTCTACATTATACAATTTAATTCTACATTATGCAATATTTTTTTTGAATTTTTTGTTGTTAATTTTTGGGTTTTATTCTCTTTAAGAATGGGCTGTTTTCCTATGGGTAATTTCTTTGAGGATGGGCAGGCACAAGACCAATGTCGTCAACTTAAGGCTGTAATTACTCATATAAGCTAATTACAGCACTCTTTTATTAGTCCTTCCCCCATAT
>CANQMG010000018.1 GCA_947624925.1 uncultured Clostridia bacterium
TTTGGCAATACTTTGTATTACCGCTTGGTCTCTTAAAGGATTTATTGTTTACTTTTCAATGTTCTTTTTGTTCCTTACGGTAGGAACTTTTTCATTATACTACGCCTACTTGCTTTTGTCAACACTTTTTTTAATTTTTTTTGACAAAATAAAAATTAGCAATTTGTTGCATTTATATAACAGATTTACTATTACTAATTCACACTAATATTGTTTTAGTTATAGGCTGTTTTTATAATGATATTTTTTTATATAATAGAAAATTCTTTTAAAAATTCTATTATATAAAGATGCTATAATTGCTATTGCCTTTGAAATTTGCATTTTAAGGTCAATAACTTTTAAGCTTATTATTATTATAATAACATAATAAGTTTAAAAAATCAAGAGTTTTTTTATGGAATTTATTAGTAATTTTTGTTATCTCATTATTATATTTTTATTAACATTATATAAGAAGATAAACAGCAAATTAAAATTACTTTTAATTTGCTGTTTTTTTGCTATATATTTATCACTTATATATTCATATAAATTTATTATGCTATTTTTCTTTTTATAATTGTAGCACTAAACATTCCTATAATAGAAAGAGCTAGCAATGTAATATATATAATTAAATTATCACCTGTTGATGGATTGCTTGTTTCATTTACTGCATTATTTCCTGAAATTGCTGTATTGTTATTTCCTTCTGGTGTTACTACAGTATTATTTCCATTATCACCTTCCTCAGGCGTTGTTACCGTGTTATTTCCATCATTACCTTCATCAGGTGTTGTTGCTGGATTATTTTCTTCGCCACCTTCATCATCTTTTACTTCAGCTACAACATAGTTTCCATTTTCATCTGTTGCTAAACCAGCTTCATTAGTTCCAGAAACATTTACGTTTTCTGTATTTCCATCTAATTGTATAACTGATTTATTGTTATTATCATCATCTCCACCAGTCATACTAACTTTAGAACCATTTGCAAAACTTAAAGAGGCATTACCTTCTTTTGGATCAACATTAATTCCATACCAAGAATTTTCTCCAATAGTTAAATCTAATTTTCCTTTTACTATTGCAGAAGAACCATTAATTACAATAGGTGCTCCTCCCATTGTTTTTGTGTTATCAATCTTTAAATTTTCTAATACAATATTGTTAGAATTATATATATTAACTCCGTGTTTATTTGCTTCAGTAGTTACAATTGAACCATTTTTTATTGTTACATTATTAGCATTTAATGTTTGAACAAGATGAGAATCATTATGATTTTCCCATGTACTTGTAAACTCATCAGATGGTGTTAATGTATGTCCATTTAAGTCAAGTGTAACATTATTTGTTGAAATATTTAGCATTTTGTCAACAGAAACATCTTCAGTTAAAGTAACTGTTGTATTTTCTGGTAATTTATCCATAAATACTTGTTCTGTTAAATTGATTTTATCATCTACTAATACCTTAAGGTTAGAATTTTTTAGGCTAACAGCATTATCATTTACATTAATTGATGGACGCCATGCGTAACCATTTTGAGGTGTACTAAATCCTGCATATGAATTATCTGTAAAATCAATTGTAACATTCTTAGCCTCTAAATCTCCTTTTTTAGAATATGTTGCACTTATCCAAGAATATAAAGTAACATTTTCTACTTTAGCATTACCTATATCTCCATCATCGTTTAGTGCATTGAAAATTATAGAGCCACTTCCGTCTTCATTAACTTTTTGTAAATTAATATTTTTTAATGTTGCATTTTTTCCCATTACTTCTATTGCTTTATTTTGTTCTTCTTTACATTTAATATCTATTCCATCTATTGTAACATTATCTCCCCATATAGATATAAAATCTTGTGTAGCCCAGTTTCCATTCTCTGTTTCAACATCACTAGTAATTACTACTTTTCCTTCACCTTTTATTGTAATGTTATCTGCATAAATTGGGAAATACCAATTTCCTTGTCCAATTTTACCATCTTCTTCTCCATTTGTTCCCCAAGATGCATATTTATTAAGAAATTCTTGAGTAAGGGTATAAGTTCCTTCTTTGATTACCCAAGTTTCACCATTAGCTTGATCTTTTATAGCATTAGCAAGTTCTTCTGCAGTTGTAATAACCTTTGTATTTTCATCTGCATATACATTAGCTTGTACTAATATACATACAAGAATAATACTTGCAATAAACATTAATAAAAATTTTGTTTTGTTTTTCATTTTTTTCTCCTATTCCTAAATGAATTTTATTTCATTTAATAATTAATAATATATTTATTTTCTGAAATATTAGAATAATGTTTATCCATCTCGTACATATATTGCCAACATATTACATAATCTGCCGTCTTTATCATTTATTAAAATTTTTCGTCCGTAAGAATAAATGTGTGTGTGTGTGTGTGTGTGTGTGTGTGTGTGTGTGTACGGCCTCAAGGTTTTGAGCAGTTACCATTTTTTCTCCTTTCATTAGTAAAAAAACATTTTTTGTAATAATAATATATCATTCAATTTTTTATTTGTAAATACTTTTTAATATTTTATTTTTCCCTTTAATTTTCAAATAAATAACTTTTATTGGTAATTGTTACCTTATGGCTTATTTAATATATTGAATAAAATTTAATTTTAGTGGTAATAATTAATTTAACATTATATTCCAAAGGAGGTTTTTTATTTGATAAATAAGGTAGAAATCTCATCAGTAAATACTGCAAAGTTACCTATACTATCAAATGAAGAAAAAAAAGAACTATTAATTAAAATAAAAAACGGTGATGAAGAAGCAAGAAAAACATTTATAAATGGTAATTTAAGATTAGTTTTAAGTGTTGTTCAACGTTTTGGTGGAAGAGGAGAAACTCCTGATGACTTATTTCAAGTTGGATGTCTTGGTTTAATCAAGTCAATTGATAATTTTGATTTAAGTCAAAACGTTCAATTCTCAACATATGCAGTTCCAATGATTATTGGAGAAATAAGAAGACATTTAAGAGATAATAATCCTATAAGAGTTAGCAGGTCAATTCGTGACCTAGCATATAAAGCTCTTCAAGTAAAAGAAAAATTAACTAAAGATAAAGGTAAAGAGCCTACTATAGAAGAAATTGCAAAAGAACTTGAAACTTCAAAAGAAGAAATAGCTTTTAGTTTAGATGCAATACAAGACCCTATTTCACTTCAAGAGCCTATTTATAAAGATGGGAGTGATAATCTTTATGTAATGGACCAGGTTAAAGATTTTAAAAATACAGATGAAAAATGGGCCGAAAATTTAACAATTGCACAAGCAATGTCAAAATTAAATAAAAGAGAAAAAATGATTATAACAAAGAGGTTTTTTGATGGTAGAACTCAAATGGAAGTAGCTGCCGAAATAGGTATATCTCAAGCACAAGTCTCCAGATTAGAAAAAGATGCAATTAATCGTATAAAGAAAATATATAAGTAACTAACATTTATTTATTGCATTATTTTATTTTCTCTTACATATAAATTGTAAGAGGAGGGAATATGGGTGGCAAGGGATTAGATTTTAAGCACAAAGAAGTTATTAATATAACAGATGGAAAAAGATTAGGTTATGTTCAAGATGTAACAGCTGACTTAGAATCTGGAATTATAACCTCTATCATTGTTCCTGGAAGTAATAAGATTTTAAGTGTTTTTTCTAGTAGTAACGATATTGTAATTCCATGGAATAATATAAAGTGTATTGGTGATGATATAATTTTAGTAGAAATTTAAATTTTTATTACAAAAGAGATAGACATTATTTTATCTATCTCTTTTATATATTATACTAATTCTAAAATTACAACTTCTGCAGAGTCACCTTTTCTTTGTCCTTTTTTTATTATTCTAGTATATCCACCAACTCTGTCTGCATATTTAGGTGCTATTTCATTAAATAATTTTGAAGGTAAGTCTACTCCTTCTACTTTATTAATTTTTCTCATAATTTTTCTTCTAGCATTTAATCTTGATGGCATATCCTTTTGTCTAGTTTCTGTAGTTTCTTCTTTAACAACTCTTAGATATTCTTTGCCATTTTTACTTGTTACTTTTTCAGTAACTTTATTTCCCTTGCTATCTAATTTTGCTTTTTTTACTTTAATATCAACAGTTTCAAAATTATCTTTTTCTTTCACTGCAAGAGAAATTATACTATCTACTATAGCTTTTACTTCTTTAGCTCTAGCTTCAGTAGTTTCTATTTTTTCATGTAATATTAGGTCTGTTGCTTGGCATTTAAGCATAGCAAGCCTTTGGTCTGTTGGCTTTCCTAATTTTCTATTTATAGACATTTTTTTCACCCTTTCCTTATTTTCATTTAAATTGATATGTGATTAATCTTCTTCTTCAGCAAAATCTAAGCCTAATGAATGTAATTTATTAGTAACTTCATCTAATGATTTTTTACCTAAATTTCTTACCTTCATCATTTCACTTTCTGTTTTATTTGCTAAATCTTCTACTGTAGATATTCCTGCTCTTTTTAAGCAATTGAATGATCTTACAGATAATTCTAAATCCTCGATAGACATTTCTAATACTTTGCCTTTTATAGATTCTTCCTTTTCTACCATTACTTGAGTATTCTTAGTAGCTTCAGATAAATCTACAAATAATTCCAAATGTCCTGTCATAACTTTTGCTGCTAAACTTAATGCTTCATATGCTTTTAAGCTTCCATCTGTCCATACCTCTATAATTAATTTGTCAAAATCAACCATTTGACCAACTCTTGTATTTTCTACTGAATAATTAACCTTTTTTACAGGTGTATATATAGAGTCAATTGGAAGAACTGATATATCTTGGTTTGGTTTTTTATTTTTTATAGCAGTATTATAACCCCTACCTTTATCTGCTGTCATTTCCATTTTTAAACTTCCACCTTCAGAAACAGTAGCAATATGTAAATCTGGATTTAAAACCTCTACAGTTCCGTCTGTGATAATATCTTTTGCAGTTACTTCTCCTTCGCCATTAAAATCTATTCTTAACATTTTTTCTTCGTTATCATAAGATTTTAATCTTACACTTTTTAAATTAACTATTATTTCTGGTACATCTTCTACTACATTTGGTATTGTAGAAAATTCATGTACAACACCTTCAATTTTTACACTTGTTATTGCACATCCTGGCAAAGATGAAAGTAAAATTCTTCTTAATGAATTTCCTATTGTAACACCATATCCTCTTTCTAATGGTTCACAAACAAATTTAGCATAATTGTTATCTTCATTAATTTCTAGACATTCAATATTTGGCTTTTCAAATTCTATCATTTTTACCTCCCATTTTAGAAGCTAGATTTAGAAGCTTTATATCTTCTATTTTCTACTTCTTATAAATATAAAATCATTTAATATTTTATTTAAAAGTTTTTTAATTATTTACTTCTAATTTCTAACTACTATTTAGAGTAAAGCTCTACTATTAAATGCTCTTCAACAGCTATATCAACATCTTCTCTAGATGCTAATCTAACTACTTTTCCGCTTAGATTTTCTAAGTCTCTTTCAAGCCATGTTGGTATTGGTTTTGAAGTGTTATCCTCAACATTGGCTTTTATAATTGATTTATCTTTTTTAATTTCTCTTACAGAAATTACATCTCCTTCTTTTATTAGATAAGAAGGTATATCTACCTTTTTACCATTTACATCAAAAAAGCCATGATTAACAAGTTGTCTTGCTTGTGCTCTTGAGCTTCCAAAACCTAATCTATATACTACATTATCTAATCTACTTTCTAGGATTTGTAGTAAGTTATCACCTGTGATACCTTTTTTATTAGAAGCCATTTCAAAATATTTTCTAAATTGTTTTTCTCCAACTCCATAAAATGATTTTGTTTTTTGTTTTTCTCTTAACTGTGTTCCATATTCAGATAATTTTGCTTTTCTTTGTCCATGTTGTCCTGGTGCATAATTTCTTCTAGAAACACTACATTTATCTGTATAACATCTTGAACCTTTTAAGAACAATTTTTGTCCTTCTCTACGACAGATACGACATTGTTCGTCTTTATATCTTGACATTTAGCCTTTCCTCCCTTTCTTTTATTCTCTTTTACTAATTAATTATATATTTATCTATTTATTTTGGTTAGTATTAGTATTTTAATATTAGATTTTACATCTAACATCTAATATTCTAACTTTTTAAAATTATACTCTTCTTCTTTTAGGTGGTCTACATCCATTGTGTGGTATTGGTGTTACATCTTTTATAACACTAATTTCTAAACCAGCTGTTTGAAGAGATCTAATTGCAGCTTCACGTCCAGCTCCAGGTCCTTTAACATATACTTCAACTGATTTTAATCCATGTTCCATTGCAGCTTTTGCAGCTGTTTCAGCAGCTTGACCAGCAGCAAATGGTGTACTTTTTCTTGAACCTTTAAATCCAATTTTTCCAGCACTTGCCCATGAAATAACATTTCCTTGAACATCACTAATTGTAACTATGGTATTGTTAAAACTAGAATGAATATGAGCTGCACCTTTATCAATGTTCTTTCTATTTCTTCTAGGTGTTTTTCTTACTACAGTATTTTTAGCCATTTGGTTTTAACCTCCTTATTTTTATATATCAAAAATTATAACAAAATAAATTAATATGTTTTCATATTAATTTAAAATTTTATTTCTTACTTTTGCTTACAAGTTTTCTTGGACCTTTTCTTGTACGAGCATTAGTCTTTGTTCTTTGACCTCTAACAGGTAATCCTCTTCTATGTCTTAGTCCTCTATAACATCCAATTTCAGTAAGTCTTTTAATATTAAGAGCAACTTCTCTTCTTAAGTCACCTTCTACTTTGTATTTTTCATCGATAACTTTTCTTATACTATTTACTTGATCGTCTGTTAAATCTTTTACTCTAGTGTCTGGATTAATTCCAGTTTCTTTGAGTATTTTATTAGAACTTGAAACACCTATACCATATATATATGTAAGTCCTATTTCTACTCTTTTTTCTCTAGGTAAATCTACTCCCGCTATACGAGCCATATATTTTAGCACCTCCAAATTTTAATTGTTTTTATCTAAATAAACAAAATATTTATAATATTTAGGTTCAAAAATATTATTTTTCTTTTATAAATTTGATAAAATATATAAAACACAAATTTGATAAATAAACTTCTTAAACGATTTTTCGGAATAAAGTTTTACAGCCGCTACCAATTTGTGCTATAAACAAAATTAACCTTGTCTTTGTTTGTGTTTAGGGTTTTCGCAGATAACTCTAATAACACCTTTTCTTTTAATGATTTTGCATTTTTCACATATTTTTTTAACTGATGGTCTTACTTTCATTTTTTTCACCTCGCTAATTTATTTTGTGTTTATTTTGATTATTTTGCTCTCCAAGTAATACGTCCACGTGTTAAATCATATGGAGATAATTCTACCTTAACTTTATCACCTGGTAATATTTTAATATAATTCATTCTAAGTTTACCTGAAATATGCGCTAATATTTGGTGTCCATTTTCAAGTTCAACCTTAAAATTAGTATTAGGTAATGTTTCTACAACAGTTCCTTCTACTTCTATAACATCTTCTTTAGACAAAATAATCCCTCCTACTTATTATGTTAATTGTAAAAGTACAATTAACTTATATATTATACATTAATTTTATAATAATGTCAATACCTCTGGCTCTTTTTCTGTGATTAAAATTGTATTTTCATAATGAGCGCTATTACTTCCATCTTCTGTTACTATTGTCCAACCGTCATCTAACTCAAGAATATCTGGTTTACCCATTATAACCATAGGTTCAATGGCAAGTGTCATTCCAGGTTCCAATCTTGGTCCTTTTCCTGCTTTTCCATAGTTTGGAATTCCAGGATCTTCATGCATATTTCTTCCTATTCCATGTCCTTGAAATTCTCTAACAACACTGTAGCCGTTTTTCTTAACAAATTCTCCAATTGCATTAGAAATATCACCTATTCTATATCCTTTTTTAGCAAATTTTATTCCTTCAAAAAAGGCCTCTCTAGTAATTTTTACTAATCTTTCATTTTCTTTTGTAGTTTTACCTACTATATATGTTCTTGCAGCATCTCCATTAAATCCATCTTTATATGCAACTAAATCGATGCTTACTATATCTCCCTCTTTTAAAATAACATTTTTAGATGGAATTCCATGAATTACTTCATCGTTAATTGAAGCACATATCGTTGCTGGAAAATCAGGAGTATATTTGTCTGGTCCAGGATATCCTTTTTGTGCAGGTATACCTCCATTATCTAATATGGTTTTTTCTGCAATTCTATCTAACTCTAATGTAGATATTCCTGGTTTAATAGCTTGCTCAACTGCTTTATGTGTTAATGCTGCAAGCTTGCAGGCCTCTTTCATTAATTCTATTTCTCTTTTAGATTTTATTTCTATCATTTTTCCCTCTACATTATAAATATAATTATTAGTTATTTTTTAACATTTTTAATACATCTTCAGCAACATCTTGACCTAATCTATTAATTCTTTCACTAACCTCTTGTGTTGTTACAACACCTTTAGCTTGATAAAAATCTACTAATGGTTTTGTTTTTTCATCATATATATTTAATCTTGTTTTTATTGATTCCTCATTTGAATCATCTTCTCTTTGTACCAATTTAGCACCACATTTATCACATATTCCTTCTACTTTTGGTGGATGCATTGTTAAATTATATGTAGCCTTACATTGTTGGTTTGAACAAACTCTTCTATTTAAAATTCTAGTAATTACTTCTTCTCTTGGAGTAATAAGATTTATAACTAAATCTACCTTTCTTCCCATTTCAGCTAGCATACTATCTAATTTTTCTGCTTGCTCTTTTGTTCTTGGAAATCCATCAAGTATTGCTCCATCTTTTGCATCATCCTCTTCTAGCCTAGCTTTAACCATAGGTACAGTAATTTCATCTGGCACTAAGTTTCCATTTGCTATATATTTATTAGCTTCTATTCCAAGTTCTGTTCCTTCTGAAATATTTTTTCTGAATATATCTCCTGTTGAAATTTGTGGCCATCCTGTTTTTTGACTTAATATTCCTGCTACTGTTCCCTTTCCTGTTCCTTGAGCTCCTAACATTATAATTATCATAATAACCTCTCCTTTGTTTTAATATTGTGTTTTGTTTTTTGTATTTCACATTACAAAACTTATAAGTATTATGCTATTTGTTAATTAATAAATCATTACATAGTAACTACATTTTTCATAGCACTTATAAATTTTATAATATATTTAAATTCATTTAGGCGAGAGATATCTCGCCTAAATAATTATTCTAAGAATCCTTTATAATGTCTCATTACTAATTGCGATTCTAATTGTTGTACAGTCTCTAATGCAACACCAACAACGATAAGTATTGATGTTCCTCCAAATGCTATGTTTAAATCTGTAAATCTCATAAGCATTGGAAGTATCGCAATTAAGGCTAAGAAGAAACCTCCAAACCATGTTAATTTAGATAATATTGATGATAAATAATCTGTTGTAGGTTTTCCAGTTCTTATTCCAGGAATAAATCCTCCTGCTTTCTTAATATTGTTAGATACTTCTGCTGGATTAAATGTTGCATATGTGTAAAAGAATGTAAATCCTATTATTAATAATAAATATACTATTGCATTTGCTATTGAATATCCTATTGGAACACCTGAAGATGATGTTGCAAGAGAAAACTTATATAATCCTCCCCAAAATCCTCCTCTTGTTGCAATATCTTTCATAAACATTGGTAATATTAATGTTGGAAATGTCATAAAAGATGATGCAAATATTACTGGCATAACTCCAGCCATAGCAAGTTTTAGTGGTATATGAGTATTTTGTCCTCCATACATCTTTCTTCCTACTACTTTTTTAGCATATTGAACAGGTACTCTTCTTTCTGCTTGTTGTACAAATACAACTCCAGCAACTAAAACTATTGCTCCAACAACAATTCCTAATGCTTTAAGTAATCCAATTGTTGAAAAACCGATATTTGTAAATATCATATTATATAATGCTGTTACTCCACTTGGAAGTCCTGATATTATACCTATAAATATTATCATAGATATTCCATTACCAATACCTTTATTAGTAATTTGTTCTCCTAACCACATTAATATAGCTGTTCCAGTTACTAAAGATACAACTACTAATAATGCAGTCATAAAACTTGAATCAACAAATATTCCAGAAGATCTATATCCAAAGTATAATCCTAAAGCTTCTATTAATGCTAATACAATTGTTAATAATTTAGTATATCTATTTATTTTTTGTTTTCCTTCTTCTCCACCTTCTTTAACTAATTTTTCTAAAGAAGGTATTACCATTGCTAATAATTGTATTACAATAGATGATGTAATATATGGACTTATAGTCATAGCAAAAATTGAAAATCTAGAAAATGCTCCACCTGAAATCATATCAATTAATGCACTTACGCCTGTATTAGCTTCCCCAAATGCATTATTTAATTGTATTGAATCAACACCAGGTACTGGTATAAAGCATCCTAATCTAAATATTACAATTAAAATTAAAGTATATATAAGTCTTTTTCTAACATCAGGTGTAGAAATAGCGTTTTTTATTGTTTTAAACAATTAAATCACCTCTATCTTTCCGCCTAAAGCTTCTATTTTTTCTGTAGCAGATTTAGTAAATCTATTAGCTTTTACTGTTAATTTCTTTTCAAGATTTCCTGTACCTAATACTACAATACCATCATTTACTTTTTTAATTATTCCTTCTGATAGTAATGTTTCTGCACTAACTTCAGTAGCTTCTGATTTATTAAGCATAGTTAATGTTACTTCTGTATAATTTTTAGCATGTATATTATTAAATCCTCTTTTAGGTAATCTTCTATATAATGGTGTTTGACCACCTTCGAAACCACGTCTTACTCCTCCACCACTTCTTGCTTTTTGTCCTTTATGTCCTCTTCCAGAAGTTTTTCCAAGACCTGATCCAATTCCACGTCCAACTCTTCTTCTTGATACTTTTTTTACTGCTGATTTAACTTCACCTAATTGCATTCTTGCACCTCCTTATTATAAGGTTATCTATATTTTAAAAGTTTTTTAACTTTCTCTTCTAACCTTTAACTTTTGATTATAATATATCTTCAACTTTTTTTCCTCTTTTTTTAGCGATTTCTTCAACTGTTTTCATATTTTCAAGAGCATTTATAGTTGCTCTAACAACGTTTCTAGGATTATTTGTACCTATAACTTTTGTTCTAATATCTTTATATCCTGCTAATTCTAGAACAGGTCTAACACTTCCACCTGCAATAACTCCAGTACCTTCTTGAGCTGGTTTTAACAATACATTTGCACTACCAAATTTACCAACATACTCATGAGGTATTGTTGTTCCTACAATTGGAACTGTTACTAAATTCTTCTTTGCATCTTCTATGGCCTTTTTGATTGCATCTGGAACTTCTGCTGCTTTTCCATTTCCAATACCAATGTGTCCATTTTCGTCACCAACAACTACTACAGCACTAAATCTAAAAGTTCTACCACCTTTAACAACTTTAGCAACTCTGTTAATAGCAACAACTTTTTCTTTTAACTCAACTGCATTTTCTTCCATTATAATTATTTTCTCCTTCCTTAATTTCTATTAAAACTTTAGTCCACCTTCACGAGCAGCTTCTGCTAATTCTTTTACTACTCCATGATAAATGTATCCACCTCTATCAAATACAACATTTTCTATGTTTTTTTCTAATGCTCTTTTAGCAATTAATGCACCAACTTCTTTTGCTGCTTCTTTATTTGATTTTTTTGTTTTTATTGATTTATCTAATGTAGAAGCACTAACTAATGTATTTTGTGCAACATCGTCTATAATTTGAACATAAATAGCTGTATTACTTCTATAAACACATAGTCTTGGACAATCAGCTGTTCCGCTTATTTTTCTACGAACACGTAAATGTCTTCTTTGTCTAGTAACTTTTCTATCTATTTTAGAAATCATTTTATTTCTCCTTTCTTATAATCTTCGTATTATTTCGTTGACTTTTATTTGAAGATTAACGACATTAGACGAAGCTTAAAATTTCTAATTTTATTTCTTACCTGCCTTACCTTCTTTACGTCTAATAACTTCGTAAGAATATTTTATACCTTTACCTCTATATACTTCTGGTGGTCTCTTTGTTCTAATTACTGCAGCAGTTTGACCAACCAATTCTTTATCTATACCTCTTACAATTATTTGATTTTGACTAGGTACATCAAAAGTTATTCCTTCTGGTTCTTCCATTTCAACAGGATGAGAATATCCTAATGATAAAATTAATTTTTTACCTTGTTTTTGTGCTCTATATCCAACACCATTAATTTCTAATTCCTTTTTAAATTCTTCTTTAACTCCAATAATCATATTGTTAATTAAAGTTCTTGTTAGACCATGTAGGCTTCTATTTGCAGGTTCATTATCTGGTCTTTTTACAGTTATAACATTGTTATCTATTGATATACTCATGTTTTTATGTAATTCTTTTTCTAATGTACCTTTTGGTCCTTTTACTGTTATTTTATTACCATCTAACTTTACTTCAACACCCTCTGGTATTGTTATAGGACTATTACCTATTCTTGACATCTTATTTCACCTCTTTAATTTTTTTGATTTTGCATAAATTTTCTTTTTAAATTGAATATAATTAATTCAAAACTTTAAATTTTAATCTTAAATTTAAAATTACCATATATAAGCTAAAACTTCTCCACCTATGCCTTCTTGTCTTGCAGCTTTATCTGTCATAACACCTTTAGATGTTGATATTAAGGCAATTCCTAATCCATTTAGAACTTTTGGTAATTCATCTTTTGCTGCATAAACTCTTAATCCAGGTTTACTTATTCTTTTTAATCCAGCAATAATTCTATTACCCTTTTCGTCATATTTTAATGTAATTCTAATAATGCCTTGTGTATCATTCTTTATTTCTTCATAAGACTTTATATATCCTTCTTTATATAAAATCTCTGCTATTGACTTCTTCATGTTTGATGCTGGTACATCCACTGTTTTATGCTTTGACATACCTGCATTTCTTATTCTTGTTAACATATCTGCTATAGGATCAGTAGTATTCATCTATTTATTCCTCCTTTTCTTGCTAGAAATTAGAACTTAGAGCTTAGAATTTAAAATATAAATTCTTAGACCTATTCTAACTTTTTATATTTTTGTTTTGAGGCAATGTTTTTAAGTTTTCTATTTTCTAACTTCTAATTTCTCACCTCTCACTTTTTTATTTTACCAACTTGCTTTTTTTACTCCAGGAATTTCTCCTTTATGAGCTAATTCTCTAAAACATACACGACATATTCCATATTTTCTAATATAAGCATGTGGTCTACCACAAATTTTGCATCTATTATATTCTCTAGTTTTGTATTTTTGCTCTTTTTGTTGTTTAACAATCATAGACTTTTTAGCCATAATTATCTCCTTTCATTTAAATTCTAAATATCAAATTTAAAATTTTAATTTTCGAATGGCATTCCTAATAAAGTTAACAATTCTCTTGCTTCTTCATCAGTTTCAGCTGTTGTTACAAAAATAATATCCATTCCTCTTAATTTATCAATTTTGTCATACTCTATTTCTGGGAATATTAATTGTTCCTTAACACCCATAGAGTAATTTCCTCTACCATCAAATGAATTTTTAGACACCCCTCTAAAATCTCTAACTCTTGGAAGTGCAACATTAAATAATTTATATACAAATTCATACATTTTTTCTTTTCTTAGTGTTACTTTGCAACCTACCTTAGCACCCTCTCTTAATTTAAATGCTGCTATTGATTTTTTTGCCTTAGTAACAACTGGTCTTTGACCTGTAATTATGCTTAAATCATTCATAGCATTATCTAATGATTTAGGATTATCTTTTATATCACCTAAACCAATATTTATAACTACTTTTTCAAGTTTTGGAACTTGCATAATAGATTTATAATTAAATTTTTTCATTAATGCTGGAACTACTTCTTTTTCATATTGTTCTCTTAGTTTTTCCATAATGATTTTTTTCTCCTTTCATAATTTTTATGTAAAAATTAATCTTTTATTTTAGTTTGTTTCCACATTTTTTGCAAACACGTACTTTTCCATTTTCACTTACTTCATAGCCTATTCTTGTTGGTTTGTTGCATTTTGAACATACAACATTTACTTTTGAACTATGAATAGCACATTCAATAGATATTATTCCACCTTCTTCACCTTGTTTTCTAGGTTTCTTGTGCTTTTTTCTTATATTAACACCTTTAACAATTATCTTTTCAGTTTTAGGTATTACTTCTAATACTTCTCCTGTTTTTCCTTTATCATTTCCTGATAAAACTTGAACAGTATCTCCCTTTTTTATTTTCATCTAGGTTTCGCCTCCTTATAATTTGTTTTTATAGTACTTCTGGTGCTAGAGAAATAATTTTCATATAATCTCTATCTCTTAATTCTCTTGCTACAGGTCCAAATATACGTGTACCTCTTGGTGTTTTATCATCACGTATAATTACTGCCGCATTTTCATCAAATTTTAAATAAGAACCATCTGCACGTCTTACACCTTTTTTTGTTCTAACTACAACAGCTTTAACCACATCACCCTTTTGTACAACGCCACCTGGTGTAGCACTTTTAACTGAAGCAACTATTACATCTCCTATTTCAGCATATTTTCTATAAGATCCACCTAAACATCTGATACACATAATTTCTTTTGCACCAGTATTGTCAGCTACTTTTAATATTGATTGTTGCTGTACCATTTAGTTTTCCTCCTTTTTTATCTTTATTATTTAATTACTGCTTTTTCCATAATTTCAACAACTCTCCATCTTTTTTGTTTTGATAAAGGTCTTGTTTCCATTACTTTTACAGTATCTCCAACTTTGCATTCATTTTGTTCATCATGTGCTTTTAATTTATATGTTCTTTTTACGATTTTATTGTAAACTTTATGTTTTACGCTAGTTTCAACAGCTACTACAACTGTTTTGTCCATTTTATCAGACACAACTTTACCAATCATAATTTTGCGAAGATTTCTTTCTCCCATTACTTGTTTTCCTCCTTTTCTAGAGGTTAGTCGTTAGAGGTTAGCTGTTAGATTTACCTTTTAAGAATTTACCTTTTATTGATTAACTCTTCTTTTCTAACTTCTAATTCCTAATTTCCAACTTCTAATTATTTGTTTTCTTCTAATTTACGTTCAGTTAAAACTGTATTAATTCTTGCAATGTCTTTCTTAACCTCTTTTATTTTCATAGGATTATCTAAGCTATTTGTAGCTAAATTAAATCTCAATTTAAATAATTCAGTTTTTAATTCACTTAACTCTTTTTCTAGTTCTGGTGAAGACATTTCTTTTATTTTATTTATCTTCATCATTATCACCACCTACTTCAATTTCTTTAGCAACAAATTTAGCTTTTACTGGTAGTTTATTAGCTGCAAGTCTCATTGCTTCTCTTGCTACTTCTTCTGGTACTCCTGCAAGTTCAAACATAACTCTTCCTGGTTTTACAACAGCTACCCAATATTCTGGTGCTCCTTTACCTTTACCCATACGAGTTTCTGCAGGCTTTTTAGTAATTGGTTTGTCTGGGAATATCTTAATCCAAACTTTACCACCTCTTTTTATATAACGAGTCATAGCAATACGAGCTGCCTCTATTTGGTTAGACTTAATTAGTCCTGCTTCTAAAGCTTGTAGTCCATACTCTCCATCAGTAACTAAATTTCCTCTTGTTGCTTTTCCTCTATTTCTTCCTTTTTGCATTTTTCTATATTTTGTTCTTTTTGGCATTAATGGCATTATTCTTCTCCCCCTTCTGCTTTTTTAGTTGGAAGAACTTCTCCTTTATATATCCAAACTTTAACACCGATTTTTCCGTATGTAGTATCAGCTTCGTAGAATCCATAATCTATATCTGCTCTTAAAGTTTGAAGAGGAATAGTACCTTCTTTATAGAATTCAGTTCTAGCCATATCAGCTCCACCTAATCTTCCAGATACTGAAGTTTTTATTCCTAAAGCTCCAGCTTTCATTGTTTTTTGCATAGCTTGTTTCATAGCTCTTCTGAATGATATTCTTCTTTCTAATTGTGCACATATATTTTCTGCAACTAATTGTGCATCTAAGTCAATATCTTTTACCTCAACAATGTTTAGATTAACCTCTTTGTTAATCATTTTCTCTAATTCTTTCTTTAAAGTTTCTGCTATAGCTCCACCTTTTCCAATAACCAATCCAGGTTTTGCTGTATAAACATTTACTCTTACGAATTTAGCAGTTCTTTCTATTTCTATTTTAGAAATACCACTAATAAATAATTTTTTCTTAACATATTCACGGATTTTATGGTCTTCAACTAAATAATCACTAAAGTTTTTAGAATCTGCATACCATTTTGAATTCCAATCTTTAATAACACCAACTCTTAACCCATGTGGATGCATTTTTTGTCCCATGTTAAAAATCCTCCTTTTCTTAATAATTCTTAAGGTTTTACCTCTTTTTATTGTCTTTCTTTTAATACTATTGTTATATGACTTGTTCTTTTTCTAATTCTAACAGCAGAACCTTTTGCTGCTGGTCTTATTCTCTTTAGAGTAGGTCCTTGGTTAGCATAAATTTGATCCACATACAAATTACTACTTGTCATATTATGATTGTTTTGCGCATTTGCAATCGCAGATTTTAATAATTTTTCTATTATATCAGATGCAGCTTTTGGTGTGAATTTAAGTATAGCTAAAGCTTCATCAACATCTTTTCCTCTTATTAAATCTGCAACAATTTTAATTTTTCTTGCTGAAATTCTTGCATATTTAAGTGTAGCTTTCGCCTCTAATACTGCTACTTCTTCCATCTGTTCCTTTCCTCCTTGTTATTAATTTTAATTCATTATTATTTAGATGATTTTGCTCCTGCATGACCTTTAAAAGTTCTAGTAGGTGCGAATTCGCCTAACTTATGTCCTATCATCTCTTCAGTAATATATACTGGCACATGTTTTCTACCATCATGTACAGCTATGGTGTGTCCAACTAATTGTGGATATATTGTAGATGCTCTTGACCATGTTTTTAATACTTCTTTTTTTCCTGTCTCGTTCATAGCTTCAACTCTTTTTAATAATTCTGGAGCTATAAATGGTTGTTTTTTACTTGATCTTGACATTAACTATTTCCTCCCTTTCTAGATATTAGATGTTGGAGGTTAGACAAACTATTTCTAAAATTTTATAATTTTTACATAATTTTCTAACTTCAAACTTCTAATTTCTAATTTCCAAATTTTATTTTCTTCTCTTAACAATAAACTTATCAGATTGTTTATTTTTCTTTCTTGTTTTATATCCAAGTGCTGGTTTGCCCCAAGGAGTAAGTGGTCCTGGACGTCCAACTGGTGCTCTACCTTCACCACCACCATGAGGGTGATCTACTGGGTTCATAACAGAACCTCTAACTGTAGGACGAATACCCATATGTCTTTTTCTTCCAGCTTTTCCTAAATTGATATTTTCATGATCTGAATTTCCTACTATTCCTATTGTAGCTCTACATCTAGTAAGAACTAATCTCATTTCTCCAGATGGTAATCTTACATGTGAATATTTACCTTCTTTAGCCATAAGTTGTGCTCCTTGTCCTGCAGCTCTTACCATTTTTCCACCTTGACCTGGATTTAATTCTATATTGTGTATCATAGTTCCAACTGGTATGTTTTCAATAGGCATACAATTTCCTGGTTTTACATCAACATTTGTACCAGATATAACTTTATCTCCATCAGTTAAACCTTGTGGAGCTAAAATGTAACTTAAAGTTCCATCTTCATATTTAATTAAAGCAATATTACTGCTACGATTTGGATCATATTCTATACCAATAACTGTTGCAAACATATCATCTTTATTTCTTTTAAAATCTATAATTCTATATTTTTGTCTGTTTCCGCCACCTTGATGTCTAACTGTTATTCTACCATAAGAATTTCTTCCTGATTTTTCTTTTTTCTTTGTAAGTAAAGATTTTTCAGGAGTTTTCTTTGTAATTTCTTCGTAAGTAGAAACTGTCATATTTCTTCTTGATGGTGTATAAGCATTAAATCTCTTTATTCCCATTTTTACTTTAAAACTTTAAAAACTCGTTTTTAAAAGTTTTATCCTCACTTTCTTTTTTCATATTTACGGATATTTTTCCTGCTCCGTATAACAGATATTCTTTATTATCCTGGTAATTTCCAGATAAATATAAATTAATATTGAATAATGAAAATTGAATAGTGAATAATTAAATGTACTTATTATAGCAATATTTTAAATTTGATTATCAATTATTCATTTTTCACTATTAATTATTCATTGCGACACAAGTCGTACATTATGTTGTACGTTGATTATATTTTTATCCGAAGGTTAACGAAGTTAGACGATGCTTATAATTTCTATGCGCCCATAAATTCATCAATAGAATCCTTATACTTCTTAGAAATTTTAACTTCTTTTCCACCTTTTGAAAGGTAACTTTTTTCGCTTGGATTTGTATCAATTGATACAATAGCCTTTTTCCAATCAGATGTCATTCCTATATGTCCATTAACTCTTTTTTCTTTTCCCTTAACTGTCATTGTATTAACTTTTAATACTTTTACTTCAAATAATTTTTCAACAGCTTTTGCTATTTCTATTTTTGTAGCTTTTTTATTAACTTCAAAGGTATACTTTCCTTCTTGAATTGCATCACCACTTTTTTCTGTAACTATTGGTCTAACTATAATTTCTTCTGGTTTCATTATGCGTACACCTCCTCTAATTTTTTAATAGTATCTAATGTAACAACAAGATTATTATATTTTAATAAATCATATACATTTATTGTATTTACTAATGTTGTTTTTACATCTTTAATATTTCTTGCTGATTTTTGAACAAATTCATTTTTCTCAGGTAATAATATTAAAGTTTTTCCTGATACTTTTAAATTATTTAATGCTGTTACCATATTTTTAGTTTTAATTTCATTAAATGGTATTTTATCAACAACAACTAATGATTGTTCTAAAACTTTCATACTTAGCATTGATTTTACAGCTAATCTTCTTTCTTTTCTGTTTACTCTATATCTATAATCACGTGGTTTTGGTCCTAGAGCAATACCACCTTTTATCCATTGTGGAGCACGTATACTTCCTTGTCTTGCTCTACCAGTTCCCTTTTGTTTCCAAGGTTTCTTTCCACCACCAGATACTTCTGATCTAGTTTTTGTGTTTTGTGTACCTTGTCTTTGGTTAGCTTGATAATTTACAAGAACTGTATGTATTATATTTTCATTTGGTTCTATTCCAAATATTTCTTCTTTTAAATCGATATCGCTAACTTTTTTACCTTCTATATTATATACATCTATTTTAGGCATCTTATTTCCTCCTTTCCTAAGCTTTCTTTACTGATGTTTTAATTTTTAGTATTGCACCTTTTACTCCTGGAACACTACCTTTTACTAATATTACATTTTTATCTAAATCTACTCTTACAACATCTAAATTTTGTATTGTAACTGTTTGAACTCCCATATGTCCTGGAAGTTTCTTTCCTTTAAATACTCTTCCTGGAGTTGAAGTTGGTCCCATTGAACCTGGTCTTCTATGATACATAGAACCATGTCCCATAGGTCCTCTATGTTGTCCATGACGTT
>CANQMG010000019.1 GCA_947624925.1 uncultured Clostridia bacterium
CAGCAGTAGTATCTGAGCCTCCTCTTCCTAATGTTGTTATTTCACCATCATTATTTATTCCTTGAAAACCAGCTACAATAACAATTTTTCTATTATTTAATTGCTTTAATATATTATCTGTTTTAATATTAATAATATTAGCATCCCCATAATTACTATTAGTTATAATAGGTACTTGCCAACCAGTAAATGAAACAGCATCATATCCCATTTTTTGCAAGCACATACATAACTTAGATATTGTAATTTGTTCTCCTGTTGATATAAGTACATCAAGTTCTCTTTTTGATGGCATATCAATTATTTCTTGTGCTTGTTTTACTAAATTGTCTGTTGTTTTGCCGTTGTGCAGAAACAGTAACAACAACATCATTTTTATTATTATATTCTTTTATAATATGTTTACACACATTAAATAATTTATCTGTATCTGCCACTGAGCTTCCACCAAATTTTTGTACAATTATGCTCATTTTATGGCACACCTCACTATTTTTTATATAATATTGACTTATTAAATTAAATATCGTCATATAATATTATATTAGTTTAGTGTAAATATGTGATTTATGCCATTATAGGCATTTTAATTATTTTTATAAGTTCTTAAATAAGCATCTATAAATTCGTCAATTTCGCCATTCATAACTGCTTCTATATTTCCTGTTTCATAATTTGTTCTGTGATCTTTTACCATTGTATATGGGCAAAATACATAAGAACGAATCTGACTTCCCCATCCAATTTCTTTTTGAGTTCCTTTTATATCTTCTATTTTTTCTTTTTGTTCTCTTTCTTTTATATCAATTAACTTAGATTTTAGCATTTTCATTGCTGTTTCTTTATTTTGTATTTGAGACCTTTCAGATTGACACGAAACCACAATATTAGTTGGTATATGAGTTATTCTAACTGCAGAATCTGTTTTATTAATATGTTGCCCTCCTGCTCCAGAGGCTCTATATGTATCAATTCTTAAATCATTAGGATTAATTTGTATTTCTAAGTCATCAGTAATTTCAGGTAAAACATCTAAAGAAGCAAATGAAGTATGTCTTCTGCCACCTGCATCAAAAGGAGAAATTCTAACAAGTCTATGAACTCCTTTTTCGGATTTTAAATATCCATATGCATTTTCTCCAGAAATTAGAGCTGTAACGCTTTTGATTCCTGCTCCATCTCCTTCTAAATAATCTAATTCTTTAACCACATATCCATTTCTAGCTGCCCATCTTGAATACATACGATATAACATTTCAGCCCAATCTTGTGATTCAGTCCCACCTGCACCAGGATGTAATGTAATGATTGCATTATTCTTATCAAATTTTTCATTTAACAATGTTTCAACTTCAAATTTTTCTATGCATTTTTCAATATTTTTTACATTTTTATGTAAATCATTTGCTAATTCTTCATCATATTCAGAAATTAAAAAATCATTTAATTCTAATAAATTTTTTATTTGCTGAGTATATTCTTTAAATTTATTTGTTCTTTCTTTTAAACTTTTAATTTCTTGTAATACTATACTTGAATTTTTACTATCATTCCAAAATGTCTGATTTGTTGTTTGTTGTTCTAATTCAGATAATTTGTTTAGTAGCTTTTCAATGTCAAAGTGAATCACCTATACTTTTTAAATTTTCATTTATACGTTGTAGGTTTCTTTTACATTCGTCTAAATCTATCAAATCACCATCTCCTTATACCCTTATTATTTGAAATTAATTATATAATATAAATTTAATTTTGTACATACTAAAAAATAAATGAACATGCACTTTTATTTTTTTTCAGAATATAATTTGATATAGAAAATTTTGGAGGTAATATATGTTAGCCTTATCTATATCAGGTTTTTTTGCATTTATTAAGTCTGCCATATTTGTGGTTGGATATATACAAAGTAATAATTTATTTCCAGAACCTTTAAGCTCTGAGGATGAAAAAAAATATTTAGAAAGATTAAAACAAGGAGATGAAGATGCACGAAATATATTAATAGAAAGAAATTTAAGGCTAGTTGCTCACATAAGTAAAAAATATTGTACTACAAATATAGATCAAGATGATTTAATTTCAATAGGTACAATAGGACTAATTAAAGGAATAAATAGTTTTAATATGGATAAAAATATTAGACTTGCTACATATGCTGCAAGATGTATAGAAAATGAAATTTTAATGTTTATAAGGAGTAATAAAAAAACAAAAGCAGAAGTCTATTTAAATGAACCAATTGGAAAAGATAAAGATGACAATGAGGTAACTCTAATAGAAGTTCTTGAAAACGAAGGACGTTCTATTGAAGATGAAATTGATATAAAATTTAAAATAAAGCAACTATACAATAAAATGAAAGATATTCTAAAGGATAGAGAAAAATATATACTAGAATTGAGATTTGGTCTTGGAGGAAAAAAGCCTAAAACCCAACATGAAATTGCTGAGATGATGGGAATATCTCGTTCATATGTATCTAGAATAGAAACTAAAGCTATAAGTAAATTATCTGAGGTGATAAAAGAATAGAATAGAAAAGTTTTGAGCATTATCTTAATTTGATAATGCTCAAAATTAATTTTATTTTAATTTAAAAGATAAATTGATAGATTTAAATATGTTGCAAATAATATCCATATTAAATAAGGTATTTGTAAAAGTCCTGCTACTTTATTTTTATCATAAAACTTTTTTATCATTATAATAACTACTATATCTAATAAAATTATCCATAAAAATGCAAAAAATCTCCATTTAAACACGAAAAATATTATAGACCATAATGCATTTATCACAAGTTGAGTATAATAAATTAAATCAATATCTTTTGTAGTTAAATCTTTACTTTTTAAAATTCCATAAGATACACCCATTAAAACATATAATATGCTCCAAACAATTGGAAAAACAATACTTGGTGGAGCTAATGCTGGTTTTTGCAATGAATTATAATCAATAAACTTAGAAATTATAAAACCTACAACTGCTCCAACAATTACTGGTATTAATATAGATTTTACATAAATACCTATTTTTTTCACATAAATCACCTCATTAATATTTATTAAAAAAAGAATAAAATATACTTAAAATAAAAATCAAATAAGAGCATAACTATATGTTATTCTTTTATTTGACTTTTACGGTTGCGCACATATTTATAATTCTTTTCATTATATATTAATAATTTGTTTCTTTCTTAATAATTTATCTAAATAATATTTATTTTTAATTTTGTTATTTTGATATAATTTTAATTCACTTTCTTGCTCAGTTAATTTAGCTTTAAGATTTTCTATTTCTTTATTTTTTATAATTAATTCGTTTAATATCTTATCTATAGCACTATTTATTTCTTCTGTACTTATATAAGTATAACTACTAATACTTGGCTGTTCTATAACAGCCTCTGTTAATATAAATTCCGCTTCTTCTATACTCACTTTATCCTCCGTTTATGTAATTTTTTTTTGCGCAACTTTGATATTATATAATTACATTTATTATTTTTCAAGCAAATATAAAAAAATTCATAACTTTTTTTCAAAAAATTTACATTTCTTGATATAATTCTTTATAAATTTTATAATTTCTTAAAATTTTCCTTATATACATATTAGTTTCTTTAAAAGGCACTTTTTCTATATCTGAGCCATCACTTTTTATAATTTGTGTTTCAATCCATTTATCCACATTTCCTATTCCGGCATTATATGCACAAACTGCTAATGAATAATTTTCATTATAATAGCTTAATAGTTTATCAAAATATTTAATTCCCAAATATATATTTTCTTCAGGATTAAATAATGTTTCATTTTCCTTAAATTCTATTTTTGTATTCTTTGCAGTTTCTTTGGCAGTAGATTCAATAAGTTGCATTAATCCTTTAGCATTACTTTTTGAAACAACTTTCTCATTAAAATTACTTTCCGCTTTTATAAATGCAAAAATTAATAATGGATCAATATTGAATTCTTCAGAATATTTATATACATATTCTGAGTATTTAAGCGGAAATAAATTTTTATAAATTATTTCTTTTATATTAAATATTTTATATAACATAAGTAATATAATTAAAATTATTAAAAGTATAACAAGTAATTTTTTAAATTTTTTAAGCAATATAAATCTCTCCCTATTATATTTCTTTTGTATTATTTAACATCATACCATGTATCTGCTTCATTTAAATCAACTTTTAATGGTACCTTAAGTTTTGTTGCATCTTCCATAGACTTTCTTAAGATTTCTTTTACTCTTTCCTTTTCATCTATAGGAGATTCAATTAATAATTCATCATGAATTTGCAATAATAACTTAGCCTCTAAATTATTGTTTTTTAAAGAATTATATACATTTATCATAGCAATTTTCATTATATCAGCTGCAGTACCTTGTATAGGTGCATTCATAGCAACCCTATTTCCAAACTGCCTTACCATATAATTATTAGACGAAATTTCTGGAATATATCTTCTTCTGTGAAACAAAGTTTCCACATATCCATTCTCTTTTGCCTCTTCTACAATATTATCCATAAATAATTTTATTTTAGGATATTTTTCTAAATATTGGTCTATATATGTTTTTGCAAGTTTCCTTGATATTCCTAGTTGTCCTGCTAGGCCAAAATCACTTATTCCATATACAATTCCAAAATTAACTGCTTTTGCCTCTGATCTTTTTTCTTTTGTAACTTCCTCTAACGGTATTCCAAAAACCTTTGATGCAGCTTGAGCATGTATATCCTCATCTTTATTAAAAGCATCTATCATATGCTCATCATCTGCAATATGAGATAAAACCCTTAATTCAATTTGAGAATAATCAGCATCTATAAATACAGAATTATCTTTTGGTTTAAATACTTTTCTAAGTTTTTTTCCAAGTTCTACTCTGGTAGGTATATTTTGAAGATTTGGCTCTGTACTACTTATTCTGCCAGTCGCAGTAACTGTTTGATGAAAATATGAATGAATACGATTAGTTTTAGGATTTATATATGGTAGTAATCCCTCTACATATGTTGAATTAAGTTTTACTAATTGTCTATATTCTAGTATTTTATTTATAATTTCATGCTCATTTTTTAATTTTTCTAGTACATCTACATCTGTTGAATATCCATTTTTAGTTTTTTTATAAACAGGAAGTTTTAACTTTTCAAATAAAATCTCACCCAATTGTTTTGTAGAGTTAATATTAAATTCTTCTCCTGCGAGATTATATATATCTTGAGTTATTTTTGTAATTCTCTCTTGCAAAATTTTTCCAAATTCAATAAGTTCATTTTTATCCAAATAAATTCCTTCATATTGCATATCTGCTAATACTTCTACTAAAGGCATTTCAATATTATTAAACAATTCTAATTGATTCGTGTTTTTTAATTTTTCTTCTGTTATATTGTATATTTTATTAATGCAATACACATATAATGCTGATTTATACTTTTCATTTTCATTATTTTCTTCATCAGATATATTATCAAATAAATTAATCTGCATACTATCAATACTATTGCTTTTCCCTATTTTTTCTAAATATTCGTTTACATTAATATCTAAATATTCATCTGCAAGATTATCTATTTCATATTTACTTGCTGTTGGATTTAGTATATATGCTGCAATTTCAATGTCGTACGTAAAATTTGTTGGAGAAATATTATTTTCTTTTAGCACAATATAATTTTCCTTTTGCATATAACCTATTTTTTTTATATTTTTACTTTCAAAAACTTCTTTTAATTTAAGTATTTTATCATTTTTAATAAAATATATAATATTTTCATCTTCATTATATATGCTAACATTTTTTATAGATTTATTTATTATGCTACTTTTACTTGTATCATAATTAAAATAGTAAATCATTTCATTTTTTTGTTTTATATAATTTAGTACATATTCTAACTGTGTATCTTCATTTATATCATTTATTTTAAATAAATTATCATTTATATTTGTAGATTCATTTATTTCTATTTCACTAAGATTAAATCTTTCAATAAATCTATTTAATCTTAATTTTTTAAATAATTTAATAACGTCTTCATTATTCCATTCTTTAATTGTTAAATCATCAATTTTATCATCTAGTGGAACTTTTATATTTATAGTTCCTAATGTTTTTGATAGTAATGCAAGTTCTTTATTATTAACTAATTTTTCTCTTAATTTTCCTTTAACATCATCTGCTTTATCTTGCTCTAAGTTTTTATATAGGTTATCAATTGTCTTATATTTTTTTATTAAATTTAACGCTGTTTTTTCGCCAACACCAGGAACTCCTGGAATATTATCTGATGTATCACCCATTAAACCTTTTACTTCAATAAGTTTCTTTGGTTCTAATCCGTATTCTTCTAATATTTTCTCTTTATCATAGTCTTCTGTTTCTGTTTTTCCCATTTTAGTTCTTGGAATTCTTACAATAATTTTATCACTTACTAATTGAAAATTATCCCTATCTCCAGATAAAATTGTAACATCTAAACCTTCCTTTTCTGCAGTTTTAGATAATGTACCAATAATATCATCAGCTTCATATCCTTCTTTTTCAATAATAGAAATATTCATAGCTCTTAAAATATCTTTAATTAAAGGCATCTGTGTTACAAGTTCTTCAGGCATTGCGTGCCTATTTGCTTTATATCCTTCATATAATTTATGTCTTGCAGTAGGTGCTTTTAGATCAAACGCTACACATAAATATTCTGGATTTAAGTCCTCCAATATTTTAAATAATATATTCAAAAATCCATAAATAGCATTAGTATATGTTCCATCTGGTGTTACAAGCATTTTACTCCCCATAATTCCATAAAATGCTCTATTCATAATACTATTTCCATCAATTAAAACTAAACGTGACATTTTTCCTCCTCTTTTTTATTACTAGCATATTTATCTATTAATTTAAATATTGGCCTTTCTATAGCATATTGTCTTATTTTATCTATAAAAACACATACAAAGAATATACATAAAGTAATACCTATTTCATATATCCAAAAATATTTTTTACCCAAATATGAATTTATATTTATAAATTTCCATAAAATTGGTCTTACAATTATATTATCATGTATTAAATATACACCTAATACAGAAGATGAAATATAATTTATTATCTTAATATTTTTTTCCTTCATTTTTATAAAACTTATAAAAATACTAACAGATGTCATAAAGGCCAAACAATTATTTATACCAATTTCATAATAATAATGCATAGATTTAATAAAAAATATATAAAAAACAAACGCAATACTTGATGTTAATAAAATTAATATGTTGTGGTCATATAATTCTTTTATATTGTTATTATATAATTTAAAATATGCGCCTATTAAATATAAAAGTATAAAATATATATAGTTAGAATAATATCTATTTAATAAATTAAATGTTGGCAATATACTAAAAAGGATAATAAGAAAAATAATTACATAAGTTAATTTTTTTTCATTTAAATTACTAATTACAATATTAATAATTGGTATTGATATATATAATAATAAGTATGCAGTTATAAACCAATTTAAATTTGATAATATAGGAAAAATGGACATTAATATTATTTTAATATTTTTTTCTCTTTCAAACAATAAATAAAAAAACAATATAATATATGAATAAAAAATAGTTTCTAAAAATAATCTAATTATAGATTTAATTTTTATTTTTTTATTAACCATATAATATCCTGTTATTATTATAAATACGTTATTAGCAATTTTTCCTAAAGATTGTAGTCCGTAAAATATATTAAAATTTATACTATTAACATATGAACTACTTATACCAGAATGAACAAATGAATGATGTAAAATTATTGAAAGTATCATAAGTATTCTTAATAGTTCAATATTACTATTTCTATTTTTGTTCTTAACAGTTTCCATATTAATTTTCTCCTAAATTATTCCTTTATTTTCTATCATAGCTCCAATTCCTTATAAATTGCATCTGCAACTTCATATCCCATTTTTATTGCATAGTTCATTCCTCTATCTTCTGGATAAATTTGAGGCATTGTTGCTATGTATAGTCCTTTTCTTTGTAGTTTAAATGGTAAAATTTTATCTGAATAATTTGTTTCTATTACTGGTTGTGCATATAATTCATCATATACATCATAATCTATTATATCATTTGAATTAAAATTATCAGCAATCTTTTTTAGATATGGCAAATATATTTTATATAATTCTTGTTTTGATAATTTAAATAATTTGTCATTTTGAAACATATAATTAGAAATATATATTATATTATTTCCATTATAATTTGAACTTGATACCATATTTGTATGTTCTATTATTCCTCCAAATGGTATATTTTTATCACCATTATTAAGCCAATAAAATGAGGTAAAGGGTTTTTTTGAAGTTATAATCATTGTTCTAGCAGCTGTATATTTAACCATATCCATTTTTTGTATTTCTTCATTGCTTAAATAGTCTTTATAAATTTTCTTTGTAATTGGATATGCAACTGTAGATAAAATTGCGTCATATGTATTTCCATCTAATAACCATTTTGAGTTTAATTCAACAATATTTTTTACTTCATAATTATACTTAATTTTACAACCATTTTCAATTAAATATTTTTCTAAGTTCTGTATTATTACTTCAAAACTTCCATCCATATATCCAAGACATTCTGTAATAAGCTTTGATGAAGAACTTCTTAAATTTATTTTTCCCCATAACCATGCCATAGATATTTTAGATTTTTTATCTGCATATTTAGAAATTAAAAGAGGCTCCCATATTTTTTCATATACCTTTTTTCCACAATTTTTTATAATCCAATTTTCTGTTGTTATATTCTCTATTTTATTATAATTTTTTATTGATTTTATTTTTAGTATTCCAATTCCGAAATTTGATTTTATCAATTAGTTTAAGAGGTTTAAAAGTAAGTAATGTTAAAGCCTGACCAAATCTATATTTTTGATTATTTGTATAATACCCCATTTTTGCATTTAGCCATTTTAGTTTATTACTCAAATGTAATTCATTAATTAAATTAATAACATAATTATCGCTTTTAAATATGTGCCTATAATGTTTTTCTATTTTCTTACCATTTATATAGATAGACTGTGCAATACCTCCTGCTTTATGGTCTTTCTCATAAATTGTAACATCAAAACCCTTTTCTAATAAATTTTTAGCAGCTATTAATCCTGTATATCCAGCTCCTATTATTGCAATTTTTTTATTCATTTTCCACTTTCCTCTTTAAAATTATATATGAGTTAATTTCATCTACTCTATCATAAATATTTTTATTAATTAAAAGTTGTATAATTTCTTTAATATCACTATTAATTTTAGTATCAACAATATTTTTATCATATATAATCAATTTAGCATTTGAGTATATCAAATCTCTTTTTACTTGTTTTTTAATTTCATAATCTATTTGCATTATTGGATATTGATAAATATATTTGCTAGAACTTTTTCTATTTGATTCTAAGTAAATTGAACAATTATTACCAACAACCATTATATTATCATTTTCATCACTATTGTCTTCAATTATTTCTGCAATATATTTATTCATATGTATTGTATCTGTGTCAGAATTTGTATATATTTTATATATATAAATTATATTTTTAATACTACTTAAAAAAATTATGAAAATAAAAATTGAAAAATAGAGAATAGATAATAAAATATCTTTTTTATTTTCAATTGATTGTAAAACAATCAAAATTGGTACTAATAAAGTAGGTATTAATATTAGTTCATAATGCAAATATACATTTCCTGGCAATATAATTAAGAAAACAGTTAAAAGAATATATAATAAGTAACTAACTGGTAACATTAAACTTTTATTTTTCTTTATAGCTCTATACAATATTATAAAAATGCAAATTATAATTGTAAGTATTGAGATATTTGAATTAATATAAAATGCTTTTAAGCAATTTTTTAAATTTGAACTACCACTTGATATATATGTAAAATTAAAAATAATATATTGTTTAAAACAATCAAGTAATATTCCTTTTATATGTAATATTAATATGCATAATCCCAAAGTAGCAAATACTCCTAATATAAAATATATAACTGTATATTTTGCATCATTATATTTTTTATTTTTAAGCATATCAAAAAATATAATGGGACAATATATAATAAAAACTGATATCATATTAGGTCTTAATAATAATACACAGCTCATGCAAATACCTATAATAAAACTTTCCTTTTTGGATAACATTTTGTTTTGTACAATGTATTTTATCATATAATAAAGCGAAATAATAATAAATGGTAGAGCATATTCTTCTGTAAAATTTCCACCTTGAAAATAAGTAACAAATGATAAATTAACAATTATTATAGCTATTATTGATAGTATATCACTTTTTAAGAAAAGTTTAGAAATTTTATACATAAATATTAAGTTAATTAACATAAATATGACTTCAATAATCCATATACCAGCATAATTATTATTTACCAATAAACCAATATAATTTATTAAATATAATAATGGTCCTTTATGGTCAAAAATATCTTTATATGGCAGTATACCATCTTGCATTGATTTTGCAATATATATAAATACACTAGAATCTGTTTTTATATATGTTTGCTTATATAAAAATGGATTTGTATCACACTGCCAACATGCTAGAAATGCAATTATAACTAATAACAAAATAATTATAATTTTTTTAAACATTTTCATCATTTTATTTTTTCCCCTTCTTTTAATTTTTTAAATCTTTTGATTGCATCAAAAGTTCATCAAAATCTGAAATATAAATTTGATCTTGTATAATTCTGTATTTTTCAAATTCAGTTTCTGCATGAAGTTTTGCCATTTCTGCTGATATTTTACCATTATCTCTTAAAATATCGTGATCCCATAATGTTAAAAATCCATTTAATCTTTTTTCCCAATCTTCCATTGTCATAGGAATATGTCTCATAGCTTGCATCTCTGCTAAATCTAAATAAGCTGATACCATTCTTTCTAACTGAGCAATTTCGTTTTCTGATAAATAATTTTTAGCAACAATTACATCATATTTATGTATTTTACTACTTGGCGCTCCTTCCCAAGTAGTTAATCCCATATTTTCTTTTTTATGGTCTGCTCTATTATAAATAATTTCTGCAGCTGTATGTCCGTGATACTGCATAATGTAACTTGTTTTGTACAGAAGTGAAAAATCTAATAGTTGATTTTGCTGTTTTATCATAATCTATTGAAGTTGCATAGATATCAGTTATTTTTTGATAAAATTTTCTTTCTGACATTCGTATTTCTCTAATACGCTCTAATTGCTCTTCAAAATATTTTTCTGTTAAAATTGAGCCACCATTTTTTAGTCTTTCATCATCCATTACCCATCCTTTTATTGTGTAATCCTTAACTATTTGGTTTGCCCATTTTCTAAATTGTACTGCTCTTTCATTATCCACTTTGAATCCAATAGCAATTATCATTTGAAGATTATAGTGTGCAACATTTCTTGAAACCTCTCTGTTACCTTCTTTTTGAACTATTCGAAAATTTCGAATAGTTGAATCTTCTTCTAATTCATTATCTTCATAAATTTTTTTAATATGATAATTTATTGTGTTTAATTCAATTCCATATAAAGTAGCCAACATTTTTTGTGTAAGCCAAATATTTTCATCTTCATATCTAACTTCTATTGATTCAGGATTATCTCCTACTGCTGCTACATATGTTAAATACTCTGCTGCACTTGAACGAATTGAAATTTCATTATTTTTTTTCTTTTTCAATAATTTTCTTCCTTTCTAATTTTAAATATATTTTTAAATAAAAATTTTTCATTCAACTTTTAGGTATTTCTTTTCATTTTGATTTTTATTTATTGCAATTTCTTCATTATAAAAGCTTTTTTAAATTTTCTGCTTTATATACATTATAACCTTCATAATTATAACTTGCATCTATGCCTTTCATATATATTTCTCTATCATTTATTTTGTTAGTTAATGCCTCTTTTAATAAAAACTTTATTTCTGTATTTTTAATTGGACTTCTTTCCATTGCGAGTAAATATTCTTCTTTATCAATTTTACTCCAATCAATAACTTTTCCAAGTTCTTTTTTTAGAATCATATCTAGCCAAATTCTTGTGCTTCTTCCATTTCCTTCTCTAAAAGGATGAGCTATATTCATTTCAACATATTTTTCTATAATTTCATCAAAATTTGATTGAGGCATTTTATCAATTTTTTTTAAAGCATCTTCCAAATACATTGATGAAGCAAATCTAAAGCTGTTTTTAGAAATGTTTTCCGTCCTAATCTTTCCTGCAAATTCATATATATCTTCAAATAAAAATTTATGAATTTGAGATAATCCTTGAAAAGTTCCAACTTCAAATTCTTCTAATTTTCCAGTTTCAAATAACTCAATTGCTTTTAATTTTGTTATTCTTTCTTCTTCTTTAGCAAGTTCTATTTCATTATCTAAATTCAATTTATTTTTTAGTACCATATATTTTCCTCCTTAAATATCATTATCAATACTTCTCTATATCTTTTTAAATTTTTATTTTAGACATATTTTTATCTTTTTCTATTTGCTTAGCATACCTTTCCTCCTCCGAATATATACATCCACAATATTTTTGCATATATAATCCTAAACTTCTTGCTTCTGCTTGTCCTTCTCTAAATCCAACTCTAAAATCTCTATATAAAAATTTAATTCCATATTTTTTTGCAATTTCTTCTCCAATTTGCTTTAATAATTCGTGATTTTGATATGGACTAACAAGTAATGTGGTAGAAAACGTATCATATCCATTATCTTTTGCATATTTTGCTGTTTTCTCTAATCTTACCTTATAACAGTAATTTTGACATCTATTTTCTACATCGTTTACAGTATTTTTTATAAAATCCTTTAATCCATATTCTTCTTCAAATATAGCTTGTACATCTATGCTTTTGGTATATTCTTTTAAAGTATCTCTTCTTGCTTTATATTCTGTATAAGGATGAATGTTTGGGTTGTACCAATATACCGTAGGTTCTATATTTTCATTTCTTAAACTTTTTATGCAATATATACTGCAAGGTGCACAACATGTATGTAATAATAATTTCATTTTTATTTGTTTCCTTTCTTTATCTGTTTACCATATGAATGCAGGCATAACTAATACTCCATCAATAATCATAGCATAGGTATCACATATACCGCTTATCACCAGAATTTAATCGAGACTTATATTGATTAATAATATCTTTCGTTGGAGATATTTCTTTTATATTTAAACCTGTATTTACATTAAAGCTAGAAATGGCAGATTCATCTCCAATAATTTCATTTATTGTCATTTTATTTTTTGCTTTAATTTCTTTAAAATAAATATCATCTTCGTGTCCTTCAATTCGTATTATACAACCTTTTAAATTATCTGTATAAGTTAACTCATTAATTAATTCATCTTTTATTAAATTGCAATATTTCTTTTCTAATGCATTCTTTTTTTGTACATTTTCTATATTTACTATATAACTTATAATATTTATAAGTAAAAATAAAAAAATTAACATTATTAAGAATATACTAAATCCATTTTTTGTTTTATCTAGAATTTTTGTATTAGTATATAAGTATATACACATAATAGAAAATAGTGCACCAATTCCTATGTACATTCTAGCACAATCTATACTACTTACAGATGTTAAAAATACAATAAAAGATGCAAATATAGTAATTAATATAATTAATAATAAATTAAATGTTATATTAGCTAATTCATTTTTATTTTTCCAATTATATATTATAGCAATAATAAATAAGATTGCAATAAAAAACATATGCAAATAATTATAAACTAATCCGCAACTATTAATAAAAACATATTTTAAATTACATATTATATAAATAATATTGTCAAGTATATTATTTATCGAAAATCTATTTTGAGATATATTTAAATAATTGCATATATATTTTACAAAAATAATATTTGTAAGCACACATAAGAATGTTATTAATCCAATAATAATAATCTTTTTTATAACTTCCCTATTAATTTTATTATTTTTAATAATTAATAAACTAATAGAAAGAATAATAAAATAGCTTATTGTACCTTGATATGAAAAGATTCCTATTAATACTAAAATTCCTGCCTTTACATAATTTGCTAAATTATTGTTATTTATTAGTATTCTAGTTGCAAATATATACATTAACATACTTAAACTAATTGTTAATGTTTCTATAAAGTAAATTGTTTCAACATACATAAAATTAAATATAGCTAAATATGCCAATGAAAGTAGCACAAATTTAATTAATTTATTTTTCTGTTCTTTTAAATTTAAAATCATATCATATATAAGAATTACACAATAGCATGATATTGCAATTGATAATACTGATACAATAAAATTAAGAATATGTATTGGAAGTTTAGCACATACAAAATACATAATATATGCTAACAATCTTCCATCTTTTAAAGGCCAATAAGTTGAATAAAATTTATATCCTACATCAACCATTTTATATGTATCAGGTTGTGTAGTGAATTTTTACAAATCCACTACAAATTATTAATGTTAATATAAATATTAAAATATATGTCTTTAAATATTTATTTTTCATTAAATGTATCTCCGTTCTATTACAACAAATCTATTAAACTCCGTTATTTTGCATTTACTATAATCTATATTAAAATTATTATTATCTTTCTTTATAACATAAGCTATATTATCATTATATTCTAAACTTTCTGGCAAATAAAATTTATATTTTCCAAAGCCTTTTACATTTTCAAAACCTAATTTTTCAGGATTGAAATATTGTACAGTATTTATAAAGTCATGCGGATTATACTGTGTATAATATAGTAAATATATATATTGCTCTTTTAATGAAT
This sequence comes from uncultured Clostridia bacterium, assembly GCA_947624925.1. Lineage (GTDB taxonomy): Bacteria > Bacillota > Clostridia > TANB77 > CAG-508 > HGM13634. Next base: position 14,947 of record CANQMG010000019.1, read on the forward strand.
TTTCAAAATATACTTCTTCTACATCAAGTTTATCTATATAACTTATAACATCTTCAACATTATTTTCAAATACAAAAAATTTATTGCTGTCTGTTTTTAAATATTTTATTCCAAAACATATAAACGAAATAACATATACAAGGCTAATTATACTAGTAATTATTTTATTACTATAAAATATAGCATTTATTCCTATGCATATATAATAAATAATTGGTATTATTAATACATTTATTCTATTAATATTAGGTTCTTTAAATACAAGCAATAACAAAAATGATGCTATAAACCAAAAATTCATTATCTTGTTATTTATATTTTTATCTTTAAAACTGAATATTAGTCCAATTATTGCAAATGGAATTGATAAAATATAATACATACCATATCCTTGTATACTATTCCAACCTAACCCATCATCTTGAACTAGTAGAAGTACTATAGAATTTCCAAAATTTTTTATACTGTTAATTATAAAATTTGATGAGAATATTGTTGTTTCATCTTTCATTCTATTGCTAGCAAGTTTTGGTATAGTACAAAATCCTAAATTTAATTGTTGCAAATCAAATGTATTTATTAATACATATAATATTATAGGAAATGATACTATTCCAACTATTAATAAAAATATAATACATTGCTTTAAATTTGCTTTTTTCTTTACAAATAAATAAACTAATAATGGTATTACAAAAAATGGTAAGAACAGATATGATGTACTATATGCATAAGCAGAAATACCAAGTAAAAGAGCTGATATGTAAAAATTATATACTTTTTTATTATCATTTTTAAGCCATTTTACCATAAAGTATACTGCAATTAGTATTATATCTGGTAATAAATTACTTTCTAGTCCCCATCTACTTTTCATTATATGCCATGGACAAATAACAAAAAATGCTAAACCAACCAATGCAAACTTTTTATCTTTAATATCTTTTAATAAATAATACCATACAAATAAAGAAATAGAGCCTAATATTGCCATTGGAAGTCTAGTTGTTATAATATTAATTCCAAACAATTTAACAAATGGAATCATTAAATAAGAATATAATGCATTTTGCCCACTTCCCCATGCAATTAAATAAGCTGGAAGAAAATTTCCGTTTCTATCTATTCCATAATTACCTATTGAAAAAGCCTCGTATGCTGCTGAAGCTTCATCAACATTTAACGCATTAGGATATAAATTAATTCCTACACATCTTGTTATAATTCCAATAACAAGTAAAAAGTATGATATAATTTCAAACTTATAATTTTTAAAAATCTCTTTATTAATTTTTTTATTTTTTATAATCTCCTTAATAGGTTCTTTAAGTATAAAAATTGGTATAAAAACAGCTAACATAATAGCTAATGCATTATATAACATAAAATTCTCTCCTTTAATTATATATATCAAAACAATTGATTTCATCAATTTTAGTTTTTGAATTTCTTAATATATTTATTATATCTACTGGTGTTTGCCAATTTAATGAATATTTTTTATTTCTTATTAATATATTTAAATTTTTTTCATTATTTATATTATTTATTATTTTATTTGTTTCATCACTACCTAAGTTTCCTTTTAAAAACATATCATAATCTTTATTATACTTATTTAAAGGAATCATATATATTGAAGCATATGCATCAAGAATATAAGTCTTTTTTCCTATTTTTTCTTGCTCTAATATGTAATTACCAACTTTAATAACATCATCTTGTAATTGCGTAGATATAGGTAAATATTTAAAATGTTCTAAAATACTTTTATTATCATTTTTTAAATATATTAGTAAATTATATACTGAGTAAAGTAAAACAAATATTACTATGTAAGATGTTATCATATATAGTAAAAAATCTTTTATTATCTCTGCCTTTTTGTTTAATTTAATTCTATTAAATAAATTATATAATATATAAAACATAGCTATTATTGTTGGAATAGCAGCAATAATAAAATGAATTTTATCAGCAATAGGATATACAATAATAAATGTTGATATGCTATAAGCAAATAATATAAATAAATTTCTGTCCTTATTATTTTTCATCTTTATAAATACAGTTTTTATATACATATAGACTATAGTTAATGGAACTAATATTGCTAAAATTTTTATTACAAAACTTAAGTTAAATAAAGCAATATAAGAAACAGAATTATCAAAATTTTTTATACCTAATATTGTATAATCTATAAATTCCTTTAAAGAATTTGTAGCAACTAAATAAAAAAGTATTAAAATTACTGGTATTAAAACACCAAATAATCTTCTAAAAAATATTTTTAAAAATCTTTTAAAATCATTTTTATCACTTACAACTAATAATTTATAACCTAATAATATAATACATATTAATAAGCCAGATGTTTGTTTAAATCCAATACACATTCCAGCCATAATTCCAAGAATAATGTCATTTTTGTAATTTAAACATAATATATCAAAATTATTTCTTTTTAATAAATTAATTTCAAAGTATATAATATTTAAAACAATAAACAAAGTAAACCAGTTATAATCTATACAAAATATATCTCTTGATATAAATGCTATAAAAAATGCAAATAAAAAACTAAATCTTTTATCTATTTTTAGTAAATTTAATATTTTATAAATAACATATATAATACCTGTACAAAGAGTTGCAGCTAAAATTCTCATAATTATTAATTCATTAGCAATTAATTTTAAAAAAATTGCACATACAAATGGAAATAGTGGCATTTGCAACATATTAAAATCTTTATATGGTAATAATCCATTTGCAACATTTCTTGCAAAATTGTAATTCCATAATTCATCAAAATTTCCAATTTCATTTATAATAATATTAGAAAAAATAGCAATAAAAATAAATAATATTAAAAATATATTTTTAGCAAAATTTTTCATATATACTCCATTTAATCTATGTTAATTTTTTTATCTATTATATATTCTGGTCTATTTCTACATTCATCATAAATTCTTGATATGTACTCAGACATAATCCAAACTGACAATAATTGAACCCCTGCAAAAAAAGTTACTGTAACCATTATAGAAGCCCAACCAGGTGTAATTTGGTTCAATTTAAATATATAAGACACTAAAGAATATATTAATATAATAAATGAAATAAATATAGAAAATAATCCTAGCATACCTAATGCCTTTAATGGCTTTGTAGAAAAACTTATAATTCCGTCTGTAGCAAGTTTTAACATTTTCTTAAAAGGATACTTAGTTTTGCCAGCAAATCTTTCTTTTCTTTCATATTCAATAGGAATTTGTTTAAATCCTACCCAACTAAATAACCCTCTTAAAAACTTGTTATGTTCTGGCATAGAATTAATTGTTTGTACCACTTTTTTATCTACTAACCTAAAATCGCCAGTATCCTTAGGAATTTCTACATCTGATAAACTATTTAATATTTTATAGAACAATTTAGCTGTATATAATTTAAAATGTGATTCTCCTTCTCTTGTTTTTCTTTTTGCATATACTACATCATTTCCTTCTTTCCATAGTTTTAACATATCTACTATCATTTCAGGAGGATCTTGCATATCTGCATCTATAATTACAATAGCATCACCTTCTGCATACTTAATTCCGGCTGTAACAGCTGCTTGATGTCCAAAATTTCTTGAAAAAGATATTATCTTAATATTTTCATCATTTTTTGAAATTTTTTCTAACATTGAAAGAGTTTTATCTTTACTACCATCATTCACAAATATAATTTCGTAATCGTATTCGTTTTTTAAACCTTCTAAAACATTTTTTGTTCTATTATAACATTCATTAATAACTTCTTCTTCGCAATACATTGGTATTACAACTGATACTTTGTCCATCTTAATTCTCCTTTACATTTTAAATTCAAAGCCCATATGCTTATATGCAGGCTCTAGTGCAATTCTTCCTCTTGGTGTTCTAGATATAAATCCTAATTGCATTAAATATGGCTCGTAAACATCTTCTATTGTTTCTACCTCTT
>CANQMG010000020.1 GCA_947624925.1 uncultured Clostridia bacterium
TATGTGCTACTTCAAGTCATTTTTGTAGTGCAGAAAAGCAATTTAGATTTCCACTAGAACTTGGAAATCAAAGACCACCTACTTCACAATGGACTGTTACAGGTGCAGGTAGTGCAATAGTTTCTAAATGTGGACAAGGACCTTTTATTACAAATGCTACTGTTGGAAAAATAATAGATATGGGTATTAAAGATGCTAATAATATGGGCTCAGCAATGGCACCTGCTGCATTAGATACTCTTATTACTCACTTTAAAGATACAGGAAGAAACCCAAGTTATTATGATGCAATTATAACTGGAGATTTAGGTCATATAGGAAAAGAAATATTAACAGAATTAGCACAAAAAGAAGGATATAATATAAAAAATAATTATAATGACTGCGGTGTTTTAATATTTGATAAAGAAAAACAAGATACTCATTCTGGTGGTAGTGGTTGTGCTTGCTGTGGTAGTGTTTTTTCTGGATATTTATATTATATGTTAAAAAATAAGAAATATAAAAGAATTTTACTTATGGCAACTGGTGCATTAACAAATGCAACAACATCTCAGCAAGGCGAGAGTATTCCAGGAATTGCACATGCAGTTTCTATTGAAATTTAGCAAAATGTATGGAGGTATTTATGCAAGAATTTTTTAGTAACTTTGATTGGATGCAATTATTATACTGTTTTATAACAGGTGGAATTATTTGTTTAATTGGTCAAATTTTAATAGATAAAACAAAACTTACTCCTGCTAGAATTTTAGTTATATATGTAACAACAGGAGCAGTTTTAGGTGGACTTGGAATTTATCAATATTTAGTTGATTTTGCAGGTGCTGGTGCAACTGTTCCTTTAACAGGTTTTGGATATAACCTAGCAAAAGGTGCAATAGAAGCAGTTAAAGAATATGGATTTATTGGAGCATTTATAGGAGGAACAAAGGCTGCAGCTGGTGGTATTTCTGCTGCTATATTCTTTGGTTATATTGCTTCTTTAATTTCTAAACCTAAAATGAAAAAGCAATAATTTAGGTATATTTTCTTAGTACAAGTATATAATTAATTTATAAAATATATTTATTAGGGTAAATTTAAATTACTCAAATGGAGGTATGTGATGGATATAGCTAGAATAAATGAAGTATTAAACAATAAGGAAAAAGTAGATATTTTTTATAATGAAAGACCTGTATGGATTCAAGAGGTAAGCAACAATTCTATTGCAAAAATAGGCTTTGTAGACAATTTTGAAGAAAAAGATGTTTATATTACAGATTTATATGAAAGAAATTTACAACAACAAGAGTGGCTTTAAGCCACTCTTGTTGTTGTATTTATTTTTCTTTTGTAATTTCTCTGTAGCTTGGGCAGGCACAAGACCTGCCCCTACGTATGTTTTAACGTTTTTATGTGTTTTAATGTAAATAATAATTCTTATTATTCTATTTTTTTAAAACATTTAATATTGTTAGAAGTGTAACACCTACATCGGCAAATATTGCCTCCCACATACCAGTAATTCCAATTGTACTTAATAAAAGTATTAATACTTTAACACCAATTGAAAATGTGAGATTTTGCTTTATTATTTTATTTGTTTTTTTTGAGATTTTTATACCTTCACCAATTTTATCAAGTGTATCTGTCATAATAACTATATCAGATGCCTCTATTGCAGCCTCAGTTCCAATTCCTCCCATTGATATTCCAATATCTGAAAGTGCAAGAACTGGAGAATCATTAATTCCATCTCCAACATAAGCAACCTTTCCATTTATTTTTTTATTTTTATTTATAACCTTTTCTAGTTCTCTATATTTATCTTCTGGCAACATATTTGCTTTTATTTCATCTATTCCTAACTGAGTTCCAATTTTAGTCGCAATATCTAAATTATCACCAGTAAACATTTGAGTCCTTATTCCCATTTCTTTTAATTCTTTAATTGCATATTTAGCTCCATCCTTTGGTTTATCTACCAATGTAATATCTCCAACTAGTATATTATTAATTTTTACATATATTTTTGTAAACTCTTCTTTATCTTTTGTGTTATCTATTATATTTTTATTTCCAATTATAATATCTTTATCATCAATACTATAGCTTAATCCTTTACCTGTAATTTCTTTAAAATTTTTAACATTTGAAGTATCTAATTTAGTATCATAATTTTTAAGTATAGATTTTGCAATTGGATGATTAGAAAAACTTTCACCCATTATTACATATTTTAATAGTTTTTCTTCATCAATACTATTATCATATACATTAACTTTTTGTATTTCAAATTCTCCATTTGTTAATGTACCTGTTTTATCAAAAATGATTTCTTTAACATATTTTAATGTATCTAGATAGTCACTTCCTTTAATTAAAATTCCTGCTTTTGATGCCCTACCTATTCCTGCAAAATAACTAAGTGGAACTGAAATAGCAATTGCACATGGACAAGATATTACTAAAAATATTAATGCTCTATATATACTTCCACCTTTTCCTAAATATTGAACATTTGTTATAATTGGTAAAATAATAGATATTATAAATGCTAAAATAACTACTACTGGTGTATAAACTTTTGATACTTTATTTACAAAAGTTTCGGTTTTTGCTTTTTTGTCAGTTGCATTTTCAACTAATTCCAATATTCTACTAACAGTACTATTTTTATATTCTTTTAATACCTTTATATGTATAAGTCCATCTATTAAAATACTTCCAGATAAAACCTCATCTCCTTCTTCAACATTTTTTAGCTTACTTTCACCTGTTAGAGATGAAATATCTAAAGTAGCATTTCCACTTTCAATAATTCCATCAAGAGGTATCTTTTCTCCTTTTTTTATAACAATAATATCTCCAATTTTTATTTCCTCTGGACTAACTTTTTTTATATTATTATCTATTTTAATATTTGCATATTCTGGTCTTATATCCATAAGACTTACTATAGATTTACGAGTTTTATTAACAGCCTTATCTTCTAATATTTTGCCAATTTCATATAGAATTATAACCATTAATCCTTCTAAATGCTCTCCAATTATATAAGCACCAATACAAGATACTGTAACTAAAAAATTTTCATTTATAGTTTTACTATTTAATAATTGTTTTACAGCATTTTTTGCAGTTCTATATAATAATATAATATATCCTAATATAATAAATCCATTTTTTAGAAAATTATTGCTTTTAAAACAAAATCCTAACATAGCTATAATAATACCTAAAATTAATCTATAAATTTGAAATTTATCTTTATTACTATCTATAATTTCAGTATTTGCCTCAATGACCTCTACTTCTGGCTCTATTTGTTTTATAACTTTACTTATTTCATCTTTAAAAACAGTATTTGATTCATATGTTAATTTTAATTTAGAAAAACTAACATTAACATTTTTTAAATCTTTATATTTTTCCAATTTATTTTGAATTTTATTGGCACAGTCAGCACAATCTAAATTTTTTAATATAAACTCGTTTTTTTTCATAGAGATTTTTCCTCCTCAATATGTTTTTTCCCTATTTCGTAAATTTCTTTAACATGTGCATCATCTAAGCTATAATATACAACCTTCCCCTCTTTTCTGCTTTTAACAAGTTTAGATTGTTTTAGTACTCTTAATTGATGAGATATCGCAGAAATAGTTGAGTTTGTTATAATTGATATTTCGCCTACACATAATTCTTCTTCTAATAATGCACTTATAATTTTCATTCTTGTTGTATCTCCAAATACTTTAAAAACTTCTGCAATATCAAAAAGAAGATCATCTTCAGGCATACTTACCTTTATTTTATTAACTTTTTCTTCATCTATAAAAGATTGTTCACTAATATCTGGCTCCATATCTATCGCCTCCACATTTGATTATTTGAATAACTATTCAAATATATTGTATTAAAAAATATAAATAATGTCAATAAAAAAATATAATTTTTAAATATTTTTTTAATATATTTTATGTCAAAAATCATAATATGTAAAAATGTGCCATATCACTAAACTTATTGCTATTTTTATAATCAAGTAAAATTTAACTAATAATTTTTTATCCGAAAATTCTTGACTTTTTTTTATTTTTGTATTAGAATATATTGGTCTAATTAGAAATGTTATATAAATAATATCTTCTCCCCGGTAGTTATTATTTATATTTCATATACAACGATGAATCAATTAATGAATGGAGGGTATTTTTGCCATGAATAATACTACATATAGTGTAAAGAAAAATGAAATTGAAAGAAAATGGTATATAATTGATGCAGCAAATAAGCCTCTTGGAAGAGTTGCTACTGAAGCTGCAAAATTATTAAGAGGTAAACACAAACCTACTTTTACTCCAAATTTAGATGTTGGAGATCATGTTATAATTATTAACTGTAAAGATGTTATTTTAACTGGTAACAAGTTAAATAATAAAGTTTATAGACATCACTCAGGATATATTGGTGGAATGAAAGAAACTGTTGCAAAAGATATGTTAGGAAACAATCCACAAAAAGCTATGATGTTAGCTATAAAAGGTATGCTTCCTCACAATAGCCTTGGAAGACAATCTATAAAAAAATTAAGAGTTTATGCTGGCAGTGAACATGATAATATGGCTCAAAAACCAGAAATATGGAATTTTTAATTTAAGTAAAAAGGAGGAAATTTAAATGCCTAAAGCAAAATCAGAAAAAATTGTATTCTATGGAACTGGTAGAAGAAAAAGTTCTATAGCAAGAGTTAGATTAATAGAAGGAACTGGAAAAATAACTATAAATGGTAAAGATATTGATGAATATTTAAATCTTGAAACTTTAAAAGTTATAGTTAGACAACCATTAGTTGCTACAAATACATTAAGTAAATATGATGTTATTGTAAAAGTAATAGGCGGTGGTTTTACAGGTCAAGCAGGAGCAATTCGTCATGGTATTTCAAGAGCATTGCTTGAAGCTAACGGTGAATTTAGACCAGTTTTAAAATCAAATGGATTTTTAACTAGAGATCCTAGAATGAAGGAAAGAAAAAAATACGGTCTTAAAAAAGCAAGAAAAGCACCACAATTTAGTAAGAGATAAAAGAGCTTTTTATCAAACATACGCAAAAAGCTAATTATGTTCCAGCAATATTTAGTGCATAATTAGCTTTTTAATATGGTTTGTTTTTTAGTTTAATTAATTATAAGTTATAAACTCTTTTTGGTCTATAATCTTTGACAATTTACTTTATGTTTAATTTTCTTCTGAACTATATACAAGTACTTCTTCTAATTCTTCATCTTCCAATAAAGATCCCTTTATACTACCTGTTGTTACAATATCTACTTCTTTTTTTAGTACTTCTTCTAAAGCAAATTTTACTTCTACAATCTTAAATCCATCTGCTACATCTTCCGTCCTAACTATTATATCTATATCACTATTTTTCTTTTGTTTATTTTTTACATAAGAACCAAAAATCCATACATACATAAGCTTATATTTCTTAGCTACTGGTTTTATTTTTTCACTTATTTTTTCTAATTCAGACATACAAATTACCTCTCATTTAAAATATTTGATTTTTCTATTCATACCGAATATTATAGAAAATATTAACATTATAGCTGAATACATAGTTAACTTAAATCCAATATATTAAATATTGTCAACTATTTGGTATTTATAAATTGGGTACATCATTTAAATTATCTTTTTCATTCTCATTACTAATAATTTTCACTTTTTTATATCTTTTTGCTATTTCCGATTGTTTTTCTCGTTGATATTTTTGTTCAAATTTTTTTGAAAGACTCCATTTAGATCCTGCAAAAGATATGTCTGGGTCATTTTCTTTATAAATATAATCTGAATCTATAATTACATAATCTCCTTTTTTTAATATTTCTCCTTTTGGTTTTTGGTCTGCTCCTATAGATTCAGGCGCTATATCTATCTCTTCACTATTTAATTTAGGTACATTTTCTCTAGTTAACCTTCCAACATTTATATCCTTACAGTCTGTCCAAATTATTCCATCATCTCTTAGTTCTTTATATATTTTATACAGTTCCTCTTCAGTTAATTCATCTTCTAAATTTGTTTCTACTGCAGGTGCTATTTCTATACATGCAAATGGTTCATTATTTTCTAAATCTAAAAAATTAGTTCTTGTTAATGGTTGTAATATCCTTCTGTGATTTATAATTTTATATTTTTTTCTTGGTCCTCCTATTTTTATAACAGAATCTCCTATTTTGTATACATCACTATAACCTCCTGAGCTTAAATATTCTATGTCAATCATTTTCTTATTTTCACTTTCTAATAATTCATCAAACATTCTCATTAATGTTTGATGATATTCATACATATTATCAATTAATTTTTCGTAATCAATAGGGCTACCCTCTAATACATTTTCTGTACAAAATAATGAAGCAATTACTTCTAACTTATTTTGTTCTAATTTACTATTAAGTAATTCAATTTTAGCATTTGGCATCTTTTTTAAAATTTGAACTATATCAAATAATTGACTTAATTTTATGTTATTAATTATTGTTTCAGTATTATCTATTATAAACTTTTTATTTTCTTCTGATTGTTTTATAAAATTATTAATAAAAGCTTCTAAATCTTTTAAGTTATTAATTATCAAACAAAAATTTTCTTTAATAATATTGGTCATTTCAGGATATTCCATCATTTTCCATAAAAGACATATTTTAATATCATTATCTGTTTTTGAAAAAATAAGTTCAAAATTATCTCTTATTATTTGTGTAGCAGTTTTAGGTTTATAAAATTTATTTATAAATCTTTTCAAAATATTTTGTTTTTTACTAGGCAAATTTTCTCTTTCTTTACTTAGTAGCTGACATACTTCCATATAAGTAAATACACCATTTTCATTATCTTTTTCTTTAATTTTTTTTAAAAATTTTTTCTCTTTCATATTTTATCCTTTTTTTAGCCTGCTATTTACTCCTATAATTCCACCTATCATTCCAAATATTATAGCAAGAATAAGCATTATTGCTGAATACATAGTTAATTTAAATCCAACATTTGATGTAATACTTGAACTTATATATACTAATAATATATATATAATAGATATAATGCCACCATTTACAATTCCATTTTTCTTTATAGATTTTGTAGCCAAAGTAGTTCCTATAAATATACTTATAGCTGTTATAACTATTATAACAGATGGTATTACACTTTCGTTAATATCTGTATAAGTTAAAACAATTGAAAATATAAATAATAATATTAACGTGGATATTATTGATATAATAACTCCTTTTGCTATTATACTAATATTTACTATAAAATTATTTTCTGAACTTTCTTTTAAATTTAACATTTCAATTTCCTCCTTGTTATAGTTATTTTTATGCTATAGATATAATTAATAGAACTATAACAAGAATGAAATTTATATTAAACATTATTTGAATTAATTATATTGTTACCTGTGGTTGTATTATTTTGGCTAACTGAGTTATTATTATTTTGAGGTGTTTCTTTTATTATTCCAGGTCTTAAATTTTTTTCTATTTCTATAGTTTCATTATTTCTAGTAATATAATATGTCTTATTTCCATTATTTACTATAGAATATATATTGTCACATGCAATTGGAACTAATATGTCACCATACACATCTACAATTCCATATTTCTTATCATTGCAAACAACTATTGCATTATAATTTGGTATTAATATTACTGGATTTACTTGCTTGTTTTCAATATTTACATCTGAGCATCCTAATGAATCATATTCAATATTTATTGCAAGTTCTCCATTTATATTATATGCCCCCCATTTTCCATTCCTATTAACAGGAACTAATTTATCATATAATAAATATTGATTAGAAACATCATCACTTTTGAACTTAGATTTATCAATTCCTATGTTATCATATTCACAATATATAACGTTTTTACCATTTGAATCTATAACTCCATATTTATCATTTTGTTTTACTACGTAATAATTAGCTGATTTATCTAATGCTTTTATATCTTCATATGATAATTGTATCTTAGTTTGTCCATTAGCTTTTATAATTCCTACTTTTTCTTGATTATCTTTAACCCAGAATTCATTTGTGTTTTCCATAAATTTTATATCATTATATTTTGTTCCAATAATTTCATTATTATTTATATCTACAACTCCATATTTATCATTTGAATTTTTAACTACAAACATATTATTTAAAATTGTTTTTTGATTATCAAAATCATTACTAATTTGTGCGTATCCATATTTTTTCATTGTATCTTGATAACTTTTTAATAAATATGGCATTGTATATATTGTTATTTGATTTTTCTTATAATTAAATGTAATATTAAGTCCCCTACAAATAGCATCTGATGGTGCATATAATTTATTATTTATTTTTTTTATTGTTTGTTCTACTATATAAGTATTATAATCGTCATTAGTATCTGGAGCTACCTTTAAAACCTGATTTGACCCTAATATAAATGTTGCTGTTTCATTTTCATTTTCTACATAGCATTTATCAGGATCTTCTGATAATACCTTATATTCTCCATTATGAAATTCGTATCCAACCAATTTTGCAATATCTTTTATAGATAAATAAACTGTCCCATCTTGTATAACATATATATCTTCACTTACTTTAGCTGTTTTTCCATCTACATAAAAATAAAATTGATTTGATTTTAAAATTGAGATAGTTATTATAATTGCAATTATAAAAAACATGATAATAGATATAAGTATTAGTATAAGTTTTGTAGGTTTAATTTTTGTTTTTTCCTTTTTATCATCCACATTATATAATTCTTCTAAATTCATTTATTTATCCTCCGTATAACCATATTTTTTATAAAACTCTTTTTTAAAGTTTAATAAATTATCATTTTTAATTTCTATTCTAACTCTCTCCATTAATTTAGTCAAGAATCTAAGGTTATGAATAGAAAGTAATCTTACACCTAAAATTTCATTTGCTTTTATTAAATGTCTTATATAGGCTTTCGTATAATTTTTGCATGTATAGCAATCGCATTCTGGATCTAATGTTGTAAAATCTCTTTCATATGTTGCATTTCTCACTACTACTTTTCCATTCCAAGTCATAGCAGTTCCGTTTCTTGCAATTCTTGTTGGAAGTACACAATCACACATATCAATTCCTGCTAATGCTGCTTCTATTAAGTAATCTGGAGAACCAACTCCCATTAAATATCTTGGCTTGTTTTCTGGCAATAATGGAGTTGTGTATCTTAATATTCTTAAAAATTCATCTTTAGGCTCTCCAACACTTATTCCTCCAACTGCATATCCTGGGAAATCAAGCTGTATTAAATCTTTTGCAGATTTTTCTCTTAAATCTTCATAAAATCCGCCCTGTACAATACCAAATAATCCTTGTTTCTCTGTATTTTTATGTGCATTTTTACATCTTATTGCCCATCTAGTTGTTCTTTCCATTGATTGTTTTGTATATTCATAAGTTTCTGGATATTTAACACATTCATCAAATGACATTATAATATCTGCTCCTAATGCCTCTTCTATTTCCATTACTTTCTCAGGAGAAAAGAAATGCTTACTTCCATCTAAATGTGATTTAAATTCTACTCCATCTTCTGTTATTGTTCTTAAATCGCTTAAGCTAAAAACCTGAAAACCCCCACAGTCTGTAAGTATAGGTCTGTCCCATTTCATAAAATTATGAAGTCCTCCTGCTTCTTTTACAAGTTCATGTCCTGGTCTTAAGTATAAATGATATGTATTTGATAATATTATTTGAGCCTTTACCTCATCTTTTAATTCCTCAGGAGTTAACGATTTTACTGTTGCTTGTGTTCCAACTGGCATAAATATTGGAGTTTGTATATCTCCGTGAGGAGTATGTATAATTCCCCTTCTTGCCCCAGAGTTTTTATCTATATGTAATAATTCATATGTTATTGCTGACATTAACTATCCTCCTATTAACTTTTATTTTATAAACATTGCATCTCCAAAAGAGAAAAATCTGTATTTTTCATTTACTGCTTCTTCATAAGCTTTCATTATAAAATCTTTTCCTGCTAAAGCTGACACTAACATTAAAAGTGTAGATTCTGGAAGATGAAAATTTGTTATAAGAGAATCTATACATTTAAATTTATATCCTGGATAAATAAATATATTCGTATCTCCTTCACACTCTTTTACATATCCGTTTTCATCTGATACAGTTTCTAAAACTCTACAAGATGTTGTCCCAACTGATATAATTCTTTTTCCATTTTTCTTTGCATTATTTATTTTATCTGCATCTTCTTGTTTTATATAATAATGTTCTGTATGCATGTTATGTTCTTCAATATTTTTAACTTTAACAGGTCTAAATGTTCCTATTCCTACATGTAATGTTACTTTTGCAATTTCTACATTTTTTTGTTTTATTTTTTCTAATAATTCCTCTGTAAAGTGAAGTCCAGCTGTTGGTGCAGCTGCAGAGCCTTCATACTTAGCATATACAGTTTGATATCTATCTTTTTGTTTTAATTCTTCATGTATATATGGTGGTAATGGCATTAACCCTATTTTATCTAATATTTCATTAAAAATTCCATCATATGAAAATTTAATCTTTCTTGTTCCACCAGGCATTATTTCTAAGATTTGAGCCTCTAACAAACCATCTCCAAAAATTACTTTTGTACCTATATGAAGTTTATTTCCTGGTCTAACTATACTTTCCCATATATCGCCTTCTATGTTTTTTAAAAGTAAAAATTCAACATTTGCACCTGTTTCTTTTTTACCATATAATCTAGCTGGTATTACTTTTGTATTATTAATTACTAAGCAATCTCCTGGATTTAAATAATCTATAATATCTCTAAATACTTTATGCTCAATACTATTTGCCTTTTTATCTAATACCATTAATCTTGATTCATCTCTTTTTTTTATTGGTGTTTGAGCTATTAACTCTTCTGGCAAATAATATTTAAAATCCGAAACTTTCATTATTTTTTACCTCTTCTATATCACTATTTGTTGTTTTTAATTTTAATCCACTAAACATAGATTTTATAACTTCTATTACTCCTTCTGGTTCTTTAAATACATCTTCTACCTTTTCTGAATATTTAAAATCACTTAATTGTGGTGGAGTTAAAGAATACAATTCTTTACTTAATCCTATTTTTTTATTATTATAACTTATGTTACTTTGCATATAATCTGCATACCAATTTTTTAATCCTATTAGTTCTTCTTCTTTATATCCATAATAGTTATAAGCATGTAGTTCTATTTCTCCATATCCATAATCTTTATTATTTTTTTCTAGAGTATGCAAAAACTCATGTAAGAAAACTTCTTCTGGAAATGTATTATAAAATGAATTATATGTATATGTAAAATTATTTACAGAAATAGGTACTTTTATATTAGAAAAACCAACACCATTATATACCATTCCGCCTAATCCTAACCAATCTGTTTGTGAATTTATTAATTCATCTTCTAATTTAAATACAATAAATATATGATCATATTCTTTTTTTTCTAAATATTTATCTATAAATTTTTTGACATCTTTTGGAGCTACATAATAACCATTATCTTGATCATATGATAAAGTTGTTAATGTGTCATTTATATATATAACATCATATTTAACCTTCATATTGTAATTTGATAACTCTTCTGCTGAAGTTTTAAATCTGGCCATATTTGATTTTGTATTAGCTATATCTGTTTGTTTCATTTGTAAATTTATTTGATGAGTCATTCCGTTTTTATTTATTGATACATTTGTATTTTGTATTATAAAGCATGCAAAATTCCATTCATTATCTCTATTTGTTGCAACTTTTTCTAATGAAATATCTGAAAACCAAGCTGTACCTGTGCAATTTTCTTCATTTCCACCAAGTCTAAAACCAATATCTAATTTATTTCTGTTTTTAGAATTAAAAGTAAATTCTATAAGCTGCCAATCATTAGTTCCAACTATACTTTTAGACTTTTCAAAAGTATCTGCAATACACACAAACACTCCTGAATCACTTGGATTTTTTTCTGGTATTACATTTTCTGTTTTTACCATACATGAAACTTTATATGATGTATTTTTATCTACATTTACTGTTTTTGCAAGCATTGCATCATTATATTTTTCTGATTCTATTTTATAACTATACATATTTGAATATTTAACTTCAGAATCTCTTCCAAATGCTGAAAGTCCTTGTTTCTCTTCTGCTTTATAAAAATCGTTCATAGTATTTTTCTTGTAATAGCCATATATTTTTATAATAGCAACTATTAAAATTATATATAAAATTACATTAAAAATTTTTCCTATTATCTTCATTTTTTTCACCTAATTAATTATACCATTCAAATTCCCAGTCAAGAATTTTTACAGTATCATTTTCTTTTATCCCCATTTGTTTTAATTTTTTTTCTATTCCTAATTGAACTAGCATTTTTTGAAAATAATGCATAGATTCGTTATCTGCTATATTAACCTTTCCCATTAGCTTTTCTACTGCTGTTCCTGAAACTATATATTCCCCATTTATAATTTCTACATTAAAATCATTTGCATCATTTTCTAATGTATATACAACTCTATCTTCTATTTCTACTAATTCTTCTTTTGGAAGTTCTTTTAATAATTCAGATACTCTTTTTATTAATTCTTCTATGCCTTGTCCTGTAACTGCAGATATTTTATAAATTTCTAAATTTTCTTTTTTTGCAAAATTCTCTAATTCATTATATAAATTTTCATCTTGAGCTGCATCAATTTTATTAGCTACTATTATTTGTTTTCTTTCTGATAATTTTTCACTATATTTTTTTAATTCTTCATTTATAGTTTTATAATCCTGAACAGGGTTTCTACCTTCACTTCCAGAAACATCTATAAAATGTAAAAGTAATCTTGTCCTTTCTATATGTCTTAAAAACTGAAGTCCTAATCCTATTCCTTGACTTGCACCTTCTATTATTCCAGGTATATCTGCTATAACAAAACTATCTCCATATTCTCCTTTTACAACTCCTAAATTTGGAACAATTGTGGTAAAATGATAATCTGCAATTTTAGGTTTAGCGGATGTTACTTTAGATATAAAAGTAGATTTTCCAACATTTGGGTATCCCAAAAGTCCAACATCAGCTAGAAGTTTTAATTCTAGTATAACTTCTTTTTCTATTCCCTTTTCTCCGTCTCTTGCAAAGTGTGGAGCTTGTCTAGTAGATGTAGCAAAATGGCTATTCCCTTTTCCACCTTTTCCTCCAGGTAATATAAGTTCAGTTTGTCCTATTTGAGATAAATCAGTTATAACCTTGCCAGTTACTGCGTCTTTTACTATTGTACCAACTGGAACTTTTATATATAGGTCTTCTCCACTTTTACCATATTTATTACTTCCTTCTCCATTTTTACCATCCTCTGCCTTAAATTTTCTCTTATATTTAAAATCAATTAATGTGTTGGAATCTGGATCAACTGTAAAATATATGTTTCCACCTCTTCCTCCATCTCCTCCATCTGGACCTCCAGCGGCAACATATTTTTCTCTTCTAAATGTAATTGCTCCATTTCCACCATTGCCTGATTTTATAATTATTTTTGCATAATCTGTAAACATTTTTCCTCCACATTATATATTAAATATTTAAGAATTTTTTGTTTTTCTAGCAGGTGCATACCCTGCCCAAACATTTTACTTTTCATTAGTAATCTAACTTCATTGCTTTTTTTACTTTTTTCATAGTTTCTTTTGCTTGCTCTCTTGCTCTTTGAGTACCATCCATAAGAATTTGTCTTAATTCTTCTGGTCTTTGTTCATAATATTTTCTTTTTTCTCTTATTGGAGTAAGTGCTTTTATTATATTTTCTATCAATTGCTTTTTACACGCAACACATCCACGCTTTCCTGCCTTACATTCTTCACATATTTTTTTTACTTCATCTTTACTAAATAAATTATGGTAATATGCTACCATACATATATCAGGATTTCCTAAATCGTCTTTTTTTATTCTATTTGGATCTGTTAATGCACCCATTACTTTTTTAGAAATTTCTTCGTCTGTATCTGATAAATATATGGCATTTCCTAATGATTTTCCCATTTTCTCGTTTCCATCTAATCCTTTAATTCTTTTGTTTGAACTAAGTATAGCTCTAGGCTCTACTAAAGTTTCTCCATATATACTATTAAATTTTCTTACAATTTCTCTGCATTGTTCAATAAGTGGTAATTGATCTTCTCCAACTGGAACAACCTCTCCTTCAAATGCTGTTATATCTCCTGCTTGACTTACAGGATATCCTAAAAAACCATATGTTACACTTTCACCAAATAATTCTTTTTTTTGTGCAATCTCTGTTTTTACTGTAGGATTTCTTTGAAGTCTTGCTATCGTAACCAAATTTGAATAAAAAACTGTTAATTCTGCTATTTCTGGAATCATAGATTGTAAAAATATCGTTGTTTTTTTGGGATCTATTCCAACAGATAGATAATCTAATAATACTTCATAAACATTTTTTCTAACTTTTTCTGGATTATTAAAATTATCTGTTAATGCTTGAACATCTGCTATCATAACATGACAATCATATTCATCTTGCATTTTAACTCTTGTTTGTAAAGAGCCAAAATAATGACCTATATGTAATTTTCCAGTTGGTCTATCTCCTGTTAACATTTTTATCTTTTTCATTTTCTTCCTCCATATTATTTTTTTCAAAATTTTTATATCCTATAGCTATTATTGCCATTACCAATAATAAAAACGATAATGCCTTCCATATTCCACTTTCTAATAATATTATTGCAAACATTCCTAATGATGCACTTATTCCATACATTATTAAAACTGCTTGTTTTTGTGTAAATCCTTTTTTTAGCATTATATGATGTAAGTGTCCTTTATCTGCTTTCATTATGGCTTTTAAGGATTTACCTTTTATAACTCTTCTTACAATTGCCATTAATGTATCAAATACTGGTAATGCAAGTACAATTAAAGGTGCGACAATAACCACTAAAGTATATGTTTTAGCAACACCAAATATTGATATTACAGCTAAACAATATCCCAAAAAATTTGAACCGGTATCCCCTATAAATGTTCTTGCAGGGTTAAAATTAAATGGTAAAAAACCGGTTAACGCACCAGATAATGCAGTTATTAGTAATATTGCAATTAATGGTGAATCATTTAATGCAAATATTATAAGTAATGATAAGCACGCAATTAATGTAATACCTGTAGATAGTCCATCTAAACCATCTATTAAATTTATAGCATTAGTTACTCCAACTATCCATCCTACTGTTAATATTACTGAAAAAATATCTGGCAATCCTATTTTATATAAAAATGGTATATTTATATGCTCTATTCTTAGTCCAAATAATACAACAACAACAGCTGCTATTATTTGAGCAATTAATTTTACTATTGCTGGTAGATTTCTTATATCATCTATAAAGCATGTTACTGAAATAATTAATGCACCTATTAAAAATCCTATTAATCTAAGATAGTAATTTTCTTTTCCAAATAAATCTATTGTATTTTCAACACTCATTGATATTAATAAATAAGCAATTGACACAATAAATCCAGCTATTACAGCAATTCCTCCTAATCTTGGCATTACTGTTGTATTTACTCTTCTTTCATCTTTTGGCAAATCTACTGCTCCTATTTTTTTTGCTAATTTTATCGTATATGGAGTTATTTCAAATGTAGTTATAAATGCTAATAAAAAGGCTATTGCTATATCTCCCCACATGATTTTCCCCCTATTTCATATTTTCATTTTCTATTTCTTCTAACATATCTAATCTTTCTTTATATCTTCCACCTTTAAATTCTGATGAAAGCCAATTTCTCACAATACATATAGCTTCATTTACTGTAACATAATCTCCGCCTAATGTAATTACATTTATATCATCATCCATTTTTGCAAATTTTGCAGCAGTTTCATTCCAAATTGTTCCTGCCCTTATACCCTTGTATTTATTTGCAACTACTGTCATACCATTTCCAGATCTACAGCATAGTATGCCACCTTCACATTTTTTATCTTGTACTAATTTTGCAACTTTGCTTGCATAAATTGGATAATCTGTTCTTTCTTCACTATCTGTTCCAACATCTATGTATTTTATGTCTTTTTCTTCTAAATATTTTTTTATTTCTTCTTTTAATTTAAATCCTCCATGATCACTACCTATAGCTAACATACATAATACCTCCCTTTTTTAATATGTATTAAATATATCATAAATGCATATATATTACAAGATAAAATGATTTTTTTTATTATGTTCATATTACTTGGGAATACTTTAAAAATAAAAAACATTTAAAACATATTAAAGGAGATTAGATCTATTGAATAAAAAAATGCGCTTTTATATTTTTTCTTTAAGAAAAAATTTAATTTCTATTTTATTTATATTATTTACATTATGTTTAGTAATCTTTTCAAAACAAAATATAACTGCAGCTAAAAATGGATTATTACTGTGGGTCAATAATGTTGTACCATCATTATTTCCATTTTTTATAGCAACAGAATTACTTAGTCAAACAAATATTGTAGATTATATTGGTAGAATATTTAATAAAATTATGCAACCTCTTTTTAATGTTTCTGGAATTGGAGCTTATGCATTGGTACTTGGTATAATTAGTGGCTATCCTGTAGGAGCAAAGATTGTAACTGAATTTAGGCAAAAAAATTTGTGTACTAAAGAGGAGGCAGAAAGATTAATTACTTTTACGAATAATTCTGGTCCTCTTTTTATTTTAGGTACTGTGGGCATAGGACTTTTTTATGATGTAAGTATTGGTATACTACTTTTAATTACTCACTTACTTTCTGCTTTAACAGTTGGAATAATTTTTAGATTTTGGAAATATAAAACAAGTTCGAATATAAAAAGTAAAAATACAAGCTTTAATTATAATACATCAACTACTCCAAGAATTTCGGATTTAGGTAATCTATTAGCAAATAGTATAACTAAAGCAACATCAACAATTATGCTTATTGGTGGTTTTGTTGTATTATTTAGTATTGTAATTTCTATATTAAATACAAGTAACTTTTTTGCAATTATATCAAATATATTAGAACCAATTTTTAATTTGTTTGGAATTAGTAAAGATTTTATAACTCCAATTTTTTCTGGAATTATAGAGTTAACTACAGGAGTTAATTTAGTAAGTATTGTTCCTTCAAAATATATAAGTACAAATATCATTATATGTGCATTTTTATTAGGTTTTGGTGGAATATCAATTTTACTTCAAGTTTTTAGTATAACTTCTAAATCAGATATTTCTATAAAGCCTTATATTATTGGAAAAATTATGCAAGGATTTATTGCAGCATTTTATACGTATATTGCATTAAATAACTTTGAAATATTGGATTTAAATTTAACTATGGTAAACAGTAAAAATACTAACTTTATAAATAACGCTCTTATAATTATTGCTATATTAGCACTTCTATTTTTTATTATCAATAAGTTTAGAAAACAAACTAGTAAGAGTATTAGAAAGTTTGTATAAACTTTCCAATACTCTTTAATTAAAGATCAAAATTTACATTTTTTACATATTTTCTATTCTGCAGGATCAATTATAGTTCCACTTAACCAACTTCTTAATAATATATTTAACCCTTCTGAGTTTTGATTTTGTCCATTCAAATAGATTACACTTTCAACTGTTCCTGTTATTTTCTTTTTTTCATCTGCTAATAATTTTTCATCTTTATTTCCATCATATGTCCATGTATTTGCATTATATTCATATTTATTTCCATTTCCCTCATAAGAATAATACTTCCATACATATTTATACGCATAATCTGGATTATTAATGACGTCACTTTCAGCATAACCCCATATCAGTTGAGTTGGACATTTACCATTAAGTACTGGAAAATTAGTATTATTACACACTATACTCACAACCCATCCTTCACCATTTGAGTCGTTAATCACCACAAATACTCCTTCCATATTACCATCTTCTTCTATTTGTTTTATTAAATCTGGCTCTACAGTAGGTATTTTTTCTGTATCTAATATTACGTTTGTCCAAGTTTGTCCTACAACTATCATATCAGATTCAGTTGTATTACTTGTTTTTTTTGGTCCTGTAATGTTTCCTCTTGTATCTACTGTATATACATTTCCACTTGGGAATGTTACTGTCCAGCCTGTTGTTTTATTACCTGTTACACTTTCTGCCTCTTTTTCCATTTTTAAACTTGCATTTTCATCATTTAAGCTTTCCATTACATATTCTCCATATGCTAATTCTATTGCCTCTTTTTCTGCCTCTGTTTGATATTGGTCTGCTGCAGTTTCTGCGTGTTTTATTATGTTTTCTCTCATTATATAACTTATGCTTACCATTGCTAATATTAATAATATTATTATTGTTAATATTAAGGCAATTAGAGTTATGCCTGATTTAGATGTATTATTTAATGTTTTATGGTAATCTCTTTGAAGATGGGCAGGCACAAGACTTGCCCCTACAGGCATTTTCTTATTCTTTCTTAATTTTTTGTACATCTCTACATTTTCCTCCTTTGATTTTTTATTTTTTATATTAATTAAATCTATAAAGATTTAAAATTTAATAACAATTTTAATTTAGGGTAATTTCTTTGGAACTTGGCAGGCACAAGACCTGCCCCTACGTATGTTTTAACGTTTTTATGTGTTTTAATGAAATTATTATTTTTTATTAATTAATTTTTTAACCATAAAATTTTATTCTATTTTATTGCACAATTTTACAATATAAAATTTTAATTCTATTTTATTTGATTGTAGGGGCAAGTCTTGTGCTTGCCCATCTTCGAAGGAA
>CANQMG010000021.1 GCA_947624925.1 uncultured Clostridia bacterium
CTTTCATCACCATGTTTTATTCTATCATATGTTTTGAAATATTACAATTTTGTAATAATCGATGAAATTACCATGATTTTTAATCCATACGTATCTTTTCCCATCTTCAAAAAAATAATTAAAATTTTATGTTTTATAAATTTTGGTAAATTTCTCTGAAGCTTGGACAAGCTAAGAACCCCCAGTCAGCCTTCGGCTGACAGCCCCCTTATTAAAGGGGCTGTTGACCTGCCCCTACAGATGTTTTAACGTTTCTATGTGTTTATGTATTTTAATGTAGATAAAAATTTCAAATTTTATTATGTTTTGCTCATTATTTCTTTTTTCATTTTATTTATTATTTTCTTTTCCAACCTAGATATATAACTTTGAGATATTCCTAACATATCTGCAACTTCTTTTTGTGTTTTTTCATTTCCTGTTACAAATCCAAACCTAAGCTCCATTATTTTTTTTTCCCTAGGGTTTAGCCTACTCATTGATATTTTTAATAAATTTTTATCTACTTCATCTTCAATCCTTCTGGAAGTTACATCTGATTCTGTTCCTAGTATATCTGATAATAATAACTCATTTCCGTCTCCATCTTGATTTAATGGTTCATCTATTGATATTTCACTTTTTATTCGATTATTTCTTCTTAAATACATTAATATTTCATTTTCAATGCATCTTGAAGCATATGTTGCAAGTTTTATGTTTTTTTTATTATTAAATGTATTTATTGCTTTCATAAGTCCTATTGTTCCTATAGAAATTAAATCCTCTATATAAATACCAGTATTTTCGAATTTTTTTGCAATATATACGACAAGTCTTAAATTTCTTTCTACTAGTAATTTTCTAACTTGTGTATCTTCATCTCCACCTAATTTATTTAAATATTTTTCTTCTTCATCTTTTTCTAATGGTGGTGGAAGTGTTTGACTTCCAGCTATGTAAAAAATTGCATCATTTTCTAAGTCTTCTTTTTTAAAATGTTTAGTATATATTGATGTTATACTATATTTTAACATTTGCATTATATTCATTAAAATCACCTTGCTTTCTGTTATTATTTTTTAAAATATCAAGCCCTATTAAAGCAGAATATGCCTCATTTTTAGTTATATTTTTTTCATATATTCCAACTATTATATTACTTATTTTTATGTCTTCTTCTTCATAATTTACAAGTATATAATCTGGCCTAAAACCTAATAAAAGTCCATTTTCTTTTCCTAAGGAGCTAAATGGTATAATCCTAAATCTAGATTTATATATATTTTCTAAATTTATCAATATTTCTTCTCTTTCGCCTCTTATTATTTCATTGATATTTTCTAGTACATTTTCAGGGATTAATCTCTTTAATTTAGAGGCTTCAACTACAATTACATTATATCCGCTTATTGGATCTTTTAATAAATTTCCTGTATCTGTTAATGCTTTTAGATTTATTTCTTTTTCATTAAAATTTATTTTTACATTACATATAAGATTAGACTTATCTATTTTTCCTTTTATAACTTTAAATGTAATATTTACAATTGCAAATCCTAAAATTCCGCCTAGTAATGCAATTTTTAACGGATATGTTCCTATTAGTATTCCATTTTTACTTAATATTTCTTGTGGTTTTACATAATATAGTAAAAAAAATGCACATCCTCCAAAGGCAAATGATATTAGATAAAATATTATTAATTCTTTAAATAATTTTTTTATCCCTTTAGGACTAAATCCAAGGTATACCATTGATATTGATAGAAGTATTTTTAATACTAATGTACCATATATATTTATGTTTGTTATAAATGATACAACAGCATATAAGGCTCCAATTATACTTGATATTATTATACGAGTTTGCTTTAAATTTATTTTGTTTGCTAAACCTGTTGCAAATAATATTATATAGTTCATAACTATATTTTCCAATAATACTATATCTAAGTATATTGTCATGCTTTTTTTGTATCACCCCCACTTTATTTTGCATATTTAAGGCTATTATAAAACGTTCTTTTTTAAAATACTGTCAAATCTTAGGGTATAAAAAAAGAAATAATCTACAATTTTAGATTATTTCTTTTTTTATATCTATATTCTCCTGATTATTTGACTTTCAATACTTTATTTTGTCCGTTTTTTTTATTATTTTTTTCTAAGTCATCTCCTACTGCTTTTTTATTCTTCTGTTCCTTGTTCATTTATCATAGCTTTTAGCTAATAATTTTCATTTCTATTTATTTAATCCTTTATTCTTTTTTAGGAAGGATGGTATGTCTAAATCATTTGAACCATTTGCACTTTCATTTGATGTTGGTATTGAACTTATTTTTTTATCCCATGCCTTGTTTACTATGTTTTCAACTCCTATACTTGTTAATGGCTGTTCTTTTTCAAATCCAGTTGCTATAACTGTTATAACTATTTCATCTTCGATAGTTTCATCTATAACTGCACCAAATATTATATTTGCCTCTGGATCTACACTGCGTTGTACTAATTCTGCAGCTGTATTTACTTCATGTAATCCTAGGTCATTTCCACCTGTAATATTTATTATAACTCCTCTTGCACCTTCTATTGAAGTTTCAAGTAATGGACTTTGTATAGCTTGTTTTGCAGCATCTTCTGCTCTATTTTCTCCAGATGCTCTTCCAATTCCCATATGTGCCATACCTGTATTTAACATTATTGTTTTTACATCTGCAAAGTCTAAATTAACAAGTCCTGGTACTGCAATTAAATCTGATATTCCTTGTACACCTTGTCTTAAAACGTCATCTGCCATTTTAAATGCCTCTACTATTGTTGTTTTTCTATCTATTATTTGTAGTAATTTGTCATTTGGTATTACAACTAATGTATCTACTTTTGATTTTAAGCTTTCGATTCCTCTTTCTGCTTGTGATAATCTTTTCTTTCCTTCAAATGTAAATGGCTTTGTAACAACTCCTATTGTTAATATTCCCATTTCTTTTGCTGTTGCTGCTACTATTGGTGCTGCTCCTGTTCCAGTTCCACCACCCATACCAGATGTAACAAATACCATATCTGCTCCTCTTAATGCTTCGGCTATTTCAGATTTACTTTCTTCTGCTGATTGAGCTCCAATATCTGGATTTGCTCCTGCTCCTAAACCTCTTGTAATTTTTTCTCCTATTTGTATTTTTACTCCTGCTTTTGATAATTGAAGTGCTTGTCTATCTGTATTTACAGATATAAAATCTACTCCTCTTATTCCAGAATCAATCATTCTATTTACTGCATTGTTTCCTGCTCCTCCAACTCCAATAACTTTTATAGTAGCTGTTCCATCTAGCATTTTATTATCCATTTCATCATATTCTAACATTTGGTTTTTTCCTCCCTTTAATTATAGAAATTTAAATTTATTTTTAGCTCATTTTCTATTTAAGCTTAAATAACAAATATTTATTTTAACTATAGAAAAAATCTTTTATTTTTTCTAATAAGTTTTTGAAAAAGTTTTCTTCTAATCTTGCATCTATACTGCTAGATACAGATTTAGTAAATGGTCTAGAAGCTATATATCTTACTAATGAAAATGCTGTTCTATAACTTGGTTTTATTGTACTTACTAATCTTCCAGTAGACATTTTTACAGGAATGTTTAATATAATTTTACCTGCCACATCACTTTTATTTATATTTGTTATTCCCTGTCCAGTTAATATAACATTATTTATTTTTGTTTTTATTCCTTGCATTGTTATATCTTTATTTATTAATGAAAATAATTCTTCTATTCTTGCTTCTATTATTTCTATTAATTCTGAACTTTTAATTGTTTTATTTCTTGTTTCCCCATTGTATGTATTTAATATTATATCATTATCATTATCTATAAATGATCTTAAGGCTAGTCCATATTGTTTTTTTAATTTATCTGCCTCTTCCTGAGATATGTTTAGCACAATTGATATATCATTTGTAATATTATCTCCACCTACAGGTATTGTATTTGTGTATATAAATGTATTTCCTTCATATACGCCTATATCTGTATTTCCAGCACCAATATCTAATAGCATTATATTATCATTTAATTCATTTGTATCTAAAACTAAATTTCTTGATGCAAGAGTTGTAGGAACTAATCCATCTAGTTCTAATCCTGCCTTTTTTAAAACAGAAGATATTTGTTTTACATAGCTTTTATCTGCTAGTATTATTTGTGCATTTAATGTAAAACTTGAACTTAAATTTCCTACTGGATCATTTACTATTTTTCCATTTTCTAAAATGAATTTATCTGGCACTATGTCTATTATTGTTTTATCATCGGGTACTTCTATATCTTTAACTTGCATTATAGCAGAAGTAACATCTTTTACGGAAATACCAGAATACTTATCTTTTACTTCTTTTAATACACTATTTTGAACTATTGTAATGTATTTTCCTAAAACAGTCACATATGCAGAATTAATTTTCAAATTAGCTTCATCTTCAGCATCTTTAATTGTTTTAGCAATAGATAATGAAATTTCTTCTTCATTAATAATTTTACCTTTTTTAAAGCCTGAACATTTTTCTTTTGCTGAACATATTATCTCTATCTGGTTAAAATTATTAACTTCTCCAACAACTGTAGAAACTTTAGAGGTTCCAATATCTATACCGACAATTATATCTCCTATTGCCAAGCTTAACCCTCCATTTTTTTATAATATATTAAATTCTAATTAAGAATATTATATTTTGCGTAAAAAGTCAAGAGAATTTGTTATATTTTTGTAATATTTTTGTAACTCAAATGTAACAATGTTTTTTATTGCTTATTTTGCTCTTTTTTTGTATTCCATTTTTCTAAATAATGTCTACGGATTATTGTTAAATTAGTAAACATTCTTCCAACAAAAACAACAATTGTTGCTAAATAAATGTCTACATTTAACTTTTGTCCTAAATATGTTAAAAGAATTGATAATATTGCATTACAGAAGAAACCTGAAACAAATATTTTAAAGTCAAAATTTCCTTTTAATGTGGATGAAATTCCTCCAAATACTGAATCTAATGCTGCAATTATTGAAATTGCTAAATATGATGAATATGCATATGGAATTAATGGTGCATTTACTCCTATAATTACACCTAACAAACACCCAATTATTATAGATAATATAACCATATTTTAATCCTCCTACATAATTATTTTTCTATATATTTAAGGTCTAATTCACCTTCGTGCTTATATATTTTAATTTTTTTCTTTGCCTCCATATTTATTGTATAACCATTTCCTGATAAAACATATATATATCCACCTTTAATACTTAAGTTGCTTTGCATATTATTTTGATCTCCTATAGCTTTTATTACATATGGTGAAGTTATTTTATTATTATTATTTAAAATTATATATCTATTTGATATATTTGCAATATATGTATTTCCAATAACTCTTATATCATTTATTGAAATTGCCTCTGCCCCTGCAAATTTTAGTTCATTTATTAAATCTAATATATTAGAATATGTATATGTCTTTTCATCGTTATCTGTTAGAGTTATAATTACTCCATCACCTTCAACATCTGTTTTTCCAAGTATTATGTTGGCCTCTTCTAATTCCTTTTCTAATATTTCTGAAACTTCTTTATTTTCTGAAATTTTTTCCTTATATTCTGAAATTTTAGCCCTGTTTTCTTCTAACTTTTTATTTGTTTCTTCATATTTTTCTTTCCAATCTGCTAGTGCTTCCCTAAGTTCAGTATCTCTCATATTTTCAATTCCTACAATATCTGTTTGTTCTACAACTTTGAACTGCATAAACATTACTAAAACTAATATGAATGACATTATACCAATTGTAACTATAATAGTCCACTTTCCCTTTTTCACAAACTGTTCCTCCTTAATCTGCATTTCTTATATATTTTACATCTATTATTCCATTATATTTGGGAATTGTAACTTTCTCTTTTCCTTCCATATTTACAATAACCCCATCTCTTTCTAAGAAGTCTATTATTCCATCTGGTCTATCTAATGCACCTATAATTGCTTCTGGAGATCCTATGCTTGTAATAACAAATGGTGAACTTACTACATTTCCATTTATTAATATAACATTTCCCTCACAAGTAATAGATGAATTTGCAATAATTCTTTCATCATTTATTGATATTGCCTCAACTCGTGCATTTTTTAATTCATTTACAATCATCCATAAATCCTCAGCATGTACCATATAATCACTTATATTTTCTAATGCACCTATAGTTTCAGATGTAACATTTTTATTATCTTCAACTGTAATTATTGTTCCTCTACCACTAACTTGAGTAAGTCCAAGCAAAATATTGGCTAATTTTAGCTCTTCTTGTTTTTCTGATGATACTAAATCATTGTTACTTGCACTTTCTCTTTGAATTTCTAGCTCTTCTTCTGATTTTTCTAATTCTTTAAATGTTTGATCGTATTTTTCTTTCCATTTAAGAACTTCATCTTTTAATTCTGTACTTACTCCACCTTGACCTGCAATCATATTAGCATTTTTTATTGTATTAAATTGAATTATAATTGCAACTGTTAGCAAAAAACACATTATTCCTAATGTAATACATACATTTTTTTTATTCATAAAATTTTACCTCTTTTTTTTAATTTTTAGGACTAAAGTATGGGTCTTTTTTAGTTAAATCCATATTTATCATTATATTTCCTTCATTACCCTTTTCTTTTTCTAGTATAATTGGAATTTTTATTATTCTTTCATTAATATTTGATGCATCACCAATATATACATTCTTTTTTTCTCCTTCCATTTCTATTATATAATTATTTTTATCTTCTATATTTATTGCTGTTATTTTTTCTAATAGATTATAGCTTGTTGCATAACTTATAATTTCTAAAACTGTTTCCATTTTTTTTAGGTCTTGCAAACATAATCTTCCTCCAACTACTAATTCATCTCCATATGTTGTTATTCCCTTTAAAACTGGAACTTTTAAAGGTTCATCATTTATTTCTAGGAAATATCCTTGATTATTCATATATATGTATGAACCATTATTTTCAATCATATAAGTAGCTTGTCTTTCCTTAACGTTTATTAATATTTCATCTGGCAAATTTCTTTTTATTTGAACATCTTCTACATACGCATTTTGCTTGATATTTTTTATAACTTCTCTTTTATTTATATTAAAAATATTTGTATCAATTTGAATTTTTGATAAACTAATATATGTATCTTCACTAAATTTTGAATTATTTATTACTTTTATATTTTTTATATTGAAAATTGGTGATAATAGAAAACAAGTAATTGCACCAATTAATATTACTATTAATATTCCATATTTAATAATTCTAAGCTTTTTTTTATTCTTTATATTTTTTTCTTTTGTATTTTTATAAGAGGCAGAATCATCTGCCATCTTATTTTTAGCTTTTTGATTTGACACTTTTTTATTTGGCATTTTTTTATTTGTAACCTTTTTATTTGATGATTTTTTGGTTGCTTTGTTTTTTTTATTTGTTTTAGGCGTATCTTTTTTAGGAGGTACATTTACTCCTATTATTATTTCGTTGTCAAGTCCATAAATTTCATCTTTTTTACGTGCATCAATATTTTTCTTTGACTTTTTTATATTTTTCTTTTTACTTGTTTTATTTTTTGCCTCATCCATATAAAACAAATTTAAATTTCCCTCTTTTGTCTTTTTTTTCATCTATTCACCCTCTTTTAATATTATTTTAGCTCCTAGATTTCTTAATTTTTTCTCTATATTTTCATATCCTCTTAATATATATTCAATATTCATAATTGTAGTTTTACCTTTTGCTACTAATCCAGCAAGTATTAATGCTGCTCCGCCTCTTAAATCAGTTGCCTTTACATTTGCACCAGATAATTTTCTTACGCCTTTTATAACTGCAGTTCTACCTTCAATAGTAATTTTAGCTCCCATCCTATTTAATTCAGTAACATATTTATATCTATTTTCAAAAATGTTTTCTACTATAATAGATGTACCCTTTGCAGTTGAAAGCATGCTAGCAAATATAGATTGCATATCTGTTGGGAATCCTGGATATGGCATTGTTTTTATATCTGTAGCTTTTAATTTTTTAGGAGCTTGCAAATATAACGTATCTTTTTCTATTTTTATAATACAGCCACATTCTTCTAATTTGTGTATAACTGGTGTTAAATGCTCTGGAACGACATTTTTTAATTCTAGTTTTCCTCCTGTTAATGCAACAGCACATAAAAGAGTTCCTGCTTCTATTCTATCTGGCATAATATTATAGCTTACATCCTTTAATTTAGTTACACCATTAATAGTAATATTGTTTGTTCCAGCTCCTTTAATATTTGCTCCCATCTTATTTAAGAAATTTTGTAAGTCAACTATTTCTGGCTCCATAGCAGCATTTGCAATAACAGTTTCTCCTTTTGCCAAAATAGATGCTAACATTATATTTTCTGTTGCTCCTACACTTGGAAAATCTAATTGAATTTGAGTACCAATTATATTGTCACTTTTGCATCTTATAAAACCAGATTCTTCTTCTAATTCAACTCCTAATTTTTCAAATGCTTTTAAATGTAAATCAATCGGTCTTGAGCCAATATCACATCCGCCAGGATATGAGAACGTAGCCTGTTTTAATCTTCCTAACAATGCTCCTACAATTATAACAGAGGATCTCATTTCTCTCATAAGTTCTTCTGGAATTTCATGTAATTTTATATTCTTTGAATCAATTACTATTTTACCATTATTCCTCTTAGTTTTGCAACCCAAATACTCTAATATTTTTAACATAATTTTTGTATCATGTATATTAGGTACATTATATAATTTTGTAATTCCTCCGTTTAAAATACTTGCAGCTATTATTGGTAATGAGGCATTTTTAGAACCTGATACATATGTACTACCTTCTAGCTTTCTTCCACCTTCTACTATATATGTTTTCATAAAAATTTCACCTTCCTTATGTATTATGCTATATATTATGTAGCATTTACATAAAAGGTGAATTTTTTTAATTTTGGTAATCTTTTAACATATAATTCAATAATATTAACTTTATGAAAGTACTAATATGTCGTAGAATATCTATAGTTTTTAGTCTTTGATTTATCCATTCTTCTGAATAGCCTTTTTTTCTGTATATATCTAATGCTCTATTAATTGCTATTTCTGGATCATATGCTTCATCTATTCGTTCTTTTCCAACTTGTGCCAACCACAATTTAAAAGGCTCCGCTTTTTTTGATGGAATGGACTGTATTAAACGTAAAACTTGCTCTGTAGTCATTACATCAGTGTTATAATACTTTCCATCTAATGATTTCATTTTCAGTTGGTTAGTAAAACTAACCAACTCACTTCCTTCTTCATTTAATTTGCCTTTCAACCACTTCCAATAATTTCTTGATTTTTGATAATCATTATCTGTTAATATAGAAACTACATCAACAACAGAAAAATACCATTTTTCTTGTTCTTCATCCCATTTAGCTCTAATTTTTTTATCCTCAAATATTTTTAATTCATTATCTTGTCCCATTTTATACCTCTCTTTCTCTTCCTCAAGATATTTAGAAATCCCAAACAACTTGAAAATGTCTTTTATTTGTTTTATTTTCATCATATTCTAGGTTTTTGTTATTTTAAAAAAAATACGTATGCTCAGTCCAACACCTGAAACTATTAATATGTCGTAAAAATTATTTTTTCTACTTATTTTTTATTTCCACTAGATACAAGTTTTTTTTCTGCTTGTTTTTCTTCAATATATTTATAGTTTAATTTATTGTTTTTTGTTACAACTGACTCTCCAAGATTTTTTTCAATATCATCTCTTGCAACTTTTGCTGCATGTCCACCCATTTTTGCAACTTTTATATTTTCCTTTAATCCATTTGGCTTTTGTTTTGCTGCTAGTCTTTTAGCAGCTTCTTCTGATAAATCTGTTAATATAAGTTCTATATTATCCATATTATCTCTTAAATTTTCTTTTCTTAATCCTTTATATTGCTTATATTCTTTAGCTGTCATTCCTGACCATTCTTTATATATTTCATTGGTTAATATTGCATATTCAACATTGCTTTCAATTCCATTTTCTTTCCATACATCAGTTAATTTTTTGCGTTCTTGAATTGATTTAATTCTTTTAGCAATCCATTCTTCATCATATCCTTTTGTTCGATATAAATCAATTGCTCTTTGTAATGAAATTGATGGATCAAATGTTTCATCAATCCTTTCTTTTCCTAAATGAGCTAACCATTGTTTTATAGGTTCAGCATTTTTTGATGGAATTGATTCAATTATACGAAACATTCCTTCAATATCAGTAACATCTGTTTCACGATACTTTCCATCTTGTGATTTTAATTTCAACTGTCCGATTTTTTCGGACACTTCAAATCCATCTTTTATTAAATGACTTTTTAAATCGCTCCAATATTTTCTTGGTCTATTACTTTTTGATATTATCCCCACAATGTCTATTACACTAATATAATATTTTTCTTGTTCTTTGTCCCATATTGTTCTTATTGTTTCATTCTTAAAAATTTTATTTATTAATTGCATTTTATTTTCGTCCATTTTATACCTCTCTTTCTCTTCCTCAAGCTATTTAGAAATTCCAAACAACTTATAAATGTCTTTTCATTTTTCTATTTATATCATATTCCTTAATTTTTTTCAATACTTTTTGCGAAATTTTGTTCTTATATTTATTTTCATTTTTTTACTTTCTTATAACGAAAAAATTTTATATACTAAAAGTCAATTTTTTCCTATACAATAAAAAAATTATCAACTCAATTAGTATTTCCACATTCTAAATTTCATAAGAATTTGCAAAATGGATTATTAATAACACAAAAAATAATTAAAACCTGCATAAATTATTATTTACACAGGTTTTAAATATAATTATTCTTCCTAAAAATAGATATATGTAGCCTAGGCAGGCACAGGTCATTTTTCTTTTATCTGAATCCTCCGCCAGATGAGCCTCCTGCTGAGCTACCTCCTCCACTAAAGCTATCTCCTCCGCTACCACTACTGTAACTGCTGCTATATGTTATTCTTTCAGAAATAGTTCGCCTATCTGCCTCATAATAATATATATGTGAAATGTCTGATATTATTTCATTTGATATATTTATGTCAAAATTTAATTGATTAGTAAAGTCTGGATATACCTTGCTAAATTGTTCTTGTACTTTTTTTGCAATTCCTAATAGTTGTGCAAACATTAGATATTGTTCCCATAATTCTACTTCTATATATTCCCTTTCTTGAATTAAACTATAATCTAATAAGAATTTTTTAAATCCTAATAATTGTACTACTTCTTTTTTAAGTTCAGGATTAACTTTTTTTGATACACTTTTTAATTTTTTTCCAAAAATATCTTTAAAAATTTTATCTTCTTTTACTGTTGTACATATATATCCTTCTTTTTCTAATTTGTTTTTAACACAATAATCTATATCTTTAAACCATAAAGCCACCTTAAAATAGTTTGTTTTACACCATTTTTTTAATTCATTTGGCTCTAATATACCATTTACACCTGCAGCTTCTTTTAATATGTTAAATAATTTTCTTTCATTTGCATCTTCTAAAGATGGCGTATTATTAAATGATATTGTATAATTATGTTTATTTGCTCTTGATAAATTATTGTCATTTTTATTAATTATAATGTATTTTTCTTTTACCCACTTTAATAAATATGCTCCAAATATTCCTTCTTTTACCTTTTTTTCAGACATAATTTTATAATTAAATGCAAGCCAATATGCTTTTTGAATATCTCCATTGCATGGAATATCTCTATAATATTCAATTTTTATAGGAAGATTTCTATCTCCCAAACCAAAATTCATACTTCCAAATTTAATTTTATTGTAATTTTTTTTAACTTTAATTATGGAGATTATTAACATAAGTATAAGTGGTAAAAATACAACATACATTACAAGTGCTATATCTTTAGCAAAACTTCCTCTATTATTAGATTTATATAATGCCTCATTGTATACATCATTAAAAAACTTTTGGGATATATTTGTTCTTATATTATATACGTTTTCTTTAAATCGTATTAATGGTACCATATATTCATAAGAAGATAATTCTCCATTTGACCTAAGAACTATATCTCCTCCTTCAAAATTAATTGTTCCATCATTTCCAAAACACCATATTTCTGAGTTTTCTGGTGAAAATTCTATAGCATTACTATGTATTTTTATATTACAATTTCCAACATATTGATTCATTTTTAGAAGATTAAAATATATACCTTGTGCATCTGCAAACTGTGTTACAAAATTTTTAATAACATACTGCAATGTATATACTCTATGCCCATATTTAGAAATACCCCAACATAATTCTAAACTATTATTCGTACATTTTTTACCATATTTATATGCTTTATTTGCAAAGCTACTATCTGTATTCCATATAAATGCTTCGGTATATTTTATTCCAGTATCATCTGTTACAGAAAAATTAGTAATATCCGAATATCCTAAATTTGCAAAACTCTTATATCCCTCTGTTCCTTCATCTAAATATGTATCCCAAATTTCAACTACCTGTGCATCACCATTATCTATTATATTTACATACATATTAATGCTATATATAGTGTTTGCATTTGATTTATTACTAAAAATAATTGATATAAATATAATAAATATTATAAATAAAATAATTTTTATTGTTTTATTTTTTATTTTCATATTTTCCCCTTTTAATTAAAAACTTTCATTTTCATTTTTATATCATATTATAATATTTTTTACAATAGTTATATTTTTAATTAGTAGAATAAGATCTAACATAATTTTGTTCAAAAAAGGACACCAATTATATTGGCGTCCTTTTGCTTTTTTATGCACCTTCTTCTGTATTTTCTTCATTTTCTTCTGTATTTATTTTTGTATTTTTATACATACTCATACCTGTTCCTGCTGGTATTAATTTTCCTATTATTACGTTTTCTTTTAATCCTATTAATGGATCTACTTTTCCTTTTATTGCTGCATCTGTTAATACCCTTGTTGTTTCTTGGAATGATGCTGCTGATAAGAAACTTTCTGTTGCAAGTGATGCTTTTGTTATTCCTAATAGCACTCTCTTTCCTGTTGCAGGTTTTTTACCTTCTTTAACAGCTTTTTCATTTTCTTCTTCAAATTCATACATATCTACTAGTGAACCACTGAACATTCCTGTTTCTCCACTATCTTCTACTTTTATTCTTTTTAACATTTGTCTACCTATTACTTCTATGTGTTTATCATTTATATCAACACCTTGATTTCTATAAACTTTTTGTACTTCTTGTATTAGATAGTTGTAAACTCCATCTGGTCCATTTATTGCTAATATTTCATTTGGATTTACTGAACCTTCTGTGATTTGATATCCAGCTTCTATTTCTTCTCCATCTTTTACATGTAATTTTGAACCAAATGGTATTGTGTATGTTTTTGAATTATCCTTAGATGTAACTACAACTTCTTTCTTTTTCTTATCTTCTTTTATTGATACTTTTCCTGCAATTTCAGATATAATTGCTAGTCCTTTTGGTTTTCTAGCTTCAAATAATTCTTCAACTCTAGGAAGACCTTGTGTAATATCTCCTCCAGCAACTCCTCCTTCGTGGAAAGTTCTCATTGTTAACTGTGTTCCTGGCTCACCTATAGATTGAGCTGCAATTATTCCTACTGCTTCACCAATGTTAACTTCTTCACGAGTTGCAAGTCCCATTCCATAACATTTGCTACATACACCATGTTTTGTTTTACAAGCTAATGCTGAACGTACCTTTACTTTTGTATATCCTGCATCTACTATTTCTTGTGCTATTTTTGGTGTAATCATTGTATTTGTATCTACTATAACTTCCTTTGTTTCTGGATTTATTATATCTTCTAATACATATCTTCCTTCTAGTCTTTCTGATAATTTTTCTAGAATTTGGTTTCCATCTTTTATATCTGATACTACTATTCCATCGTGTGTTCCACAATCATGTTCTCTTACAATAATATCCTGACTTACATCTACTAATCTTCTTGTTAGATATCCTGAATCGGCTGTTCTTAATGCTGTATCTGCTAATCCTTTTCTTCCACCATGTGATGATACGAAATATTCTAACGCATCCATTCCCTCTCTAAATGATGATTTAATTGGAATCTCAACAGCTTTTCCTGATGTGTTTGCCATAAGTCCACGCATACCAGCAATTTGTCTTAACTGATTCATATTACCTCTGGCTCCAGATTGTGCCATCATAAATATTGGGTTTGTTTCATCGAAGTTATCTTTCATAGCATCTGCAACTTTTGCTGTTGCATCTTCCCATACATTAATTATAGAATTATATCTTTCATTTTCTGTTATAAGACCACGTCTAAATTGTTTTCCTATTTCATCAACCTTTTTATCTGCTTCTTCAAGTATTTGTTTTTTTGCCTCTGGAACTGAAACATCAGCAACACTAACTGTTATAGCACCTTTAGTTGAATACTTAAATCCTGTAGCTTTAATATAATCTAGAACTTCTGCTGTTTTGTTTAATCCATGTTTTTCTATACATTTAGCAACTATTGTTCCTAGGTTTTTCTTAACTACTGGGAAGCTTATTTCTAATTCAAATTCGTTTTCTGGGTTTGTTCTATCTACAAATCCTAAATCTTGAGGTATTCCTTCGTTGTATATAACTCTTCCTACTGTAGTTTGAACTTTCTTTCTTTTTACCTGTCCATCTATTTCTTTTTCCATTCTTATATATACTTTTGCATGTAGTCCTAAATCACCATTTTGATATGCAAGTAAAGCTTCATCTACATCTTTAAAGTACATTCCTTCTCCCTTTTCACCGTCTACTTCCATTGTTAGATAATAACTTCCTAATATCATATCTTGTGTTGGAACTGTAACTGGTTTTCCATCTTGAGGTTTTAATAGGTTGTTAACAGATAACATTAAATATCTTGCTTCTGCTTGAGCTTCTGGTGAAAGTGGAACGTGCACTGCCATTTGATCTCCATCAAAGTCTGCATTGAATGCTGTACATACTAATGGATGAAGTTTTATAGCTCTACCTTCAACTAAAACTGGCTCGAATGCTTGTATACCAAGTCTATGAAGTGTTGGAGCACGGTTTAGCATTACAGGGTGGTCTTTTATAACTTCTTCTAATATATCCCATACTTCTGGTTTAAGTCTTTCTACCATTCTTTTTGCATTTTTTATATTATGTGCTATTCCACGTCCTACTAATTCTTTCATAACAAATGGTTTAAATAATTCAACTGCCATTTCTTTTGGCAGACCACATTGATATATTTTTAATTCTGGTCCAACAACTATAACAGAACGTCCAGAGTAATCAACTCTTTTTCCTAACAAGTTTTGTCTGAATCTTCCTTGTTTTCCCTTTAGTAAATCAGATAATGATTTTAATGGTCTATTTCCTGCTCCTGTAACTGGTTTTCCACGTCTACCATTATCTATTAGGGCATCTACAGATTCTTGTAACATTCTCTTTTCATTTCTTACTATAATTTCTGGTGCACCTAATTCTAATAGTCTTTTTAATCTGTTATTTCTATTTATAACTCTTCTATATAAGTCATTTAAATCTGATGTTGCAAATCTACCTCCATCTAATTGAACCATTGGTCTTAATTCTGGTGGTATTACTGGAACAACATTCATTATCATCCATTCTGGTCTGTTTCCAGATATTCTAAATGATTCTACTGTATCTAATCTTTTTGCTAATTTTGCTTTCTTTTGTTCACTTGCTTTTTCTATTTCTTTTTTAAGTTTTGCAGAAAGCTTTTCTAAATCAATTTCTTTTAATAATTTTTCAACTGCCTCTGCTCCCATCTCTGCTTTAAATGAGCCTTTTCCATATTTTTGGACAGCCTCTGCATATTCTTTTTCTGTTATAACTTGACCTTTTATAAATCCTGATGTTCCTTTATCCACTACTATATATGCAGCAAAATATATTACCTTTTCCAAACTTCTTGGAGAGACATCAAGCATTAATGATATTCTACTTGGTATTCCCTTAAAATACCATATATGTGCTACTGGTGCGGCAAGTTCTATATGTCCCATTCTTTCTCTTCTTACTTTTGCCTTTGTTACCTCAACACCGCATCTATCACATATAATTCCTTTATATCTTACTCTTTTATATTTTCCACAGTGACATTCCCAATCTTTTGTAGGTCCGAATATTCTTTCACAAAATAATCCATCTTTTTCTGGTTTTAATGTTCTGTAATTTATTGTTTCTGGTTTTTTAACTTCTCCCTTAGACCATTCTCTTATGGTTTCATCTGATGCAAGACCTATTTTTATTTTGTCAAAAATTTCTAACTCTTCCATTATTTTCCCCCTTATTGGTACTTGTTTTGAATACATTAGTAAATAGAATTAATATACACAGCTCGAACATATTTTATTGTTATTAATTTATTTCTTATGTATTAATATTCAATTATATTTATAGAATTTTGATTTATTATTTTAAATTCTAAATTATTTAAAATTTAGGCCTATAGGCGGGCTTGCGCCCGGCCATTACCTATCTTCGTCTGATAAATCTTGTTCATCTTCCAAGTTGTCCATAGCTAAATCATTATCATAAATATCTTCTTCTTCATCTAACAAGTCTTCTGAATCAAATTCATCTTCTTCGTCACCTATTAAAGCATCTTCATCAACATCTTCTTCTATAAAATCATCTAATTCTTTTTCATCAACTACAGCTTCTTCTTCTGGTAATGATTGTTCTCTTTCTAGATTAAAATCTATTCCGTCCTCTATATTCTCTTTTAGTTCTAACTCTTTATTATCTTCTGAATATAGTCTTACATCTAGTCCTAAACTTTGTAATTCTTTTACCAACACTTTGAAGCTTTCTGGTATTCCTGGCTCTGGAACATTTTCACCTTTAACAATTGCTTCATAAGTTTTAACTCTTCCAACAACATCATCTGATTTAACTGTTAATATTTCTTGTAATGTGTGTGCTGCACCATATGCTTCTAATGCCCAAACTTCCATTTCTCCAAAACGTTGTCCACCAAATTGTGCCTTTCCTCCAAGAGGTTGTTGAGTAACTAATGAATATGGTCCTGTAGAACGTGCATGTATTTTATCATCTACTAAGTGATGTAATTTAAGCATATACATAACACCAACAGTTACTGGTTTATCAAATTGTTCTCCAGTTCTTCCATCATATAATATTGTTTTTCCATCTGGTCTTTTGCCTGCTTTTACTAATAATTCACTAATTTCTTCTTCTGTTGCACCATCAAATACTGGTGTTGCAACTTTCCATCCTAATTCTCTTGCTGCTGCTCCTAAATGCACCTCTAGAACTTGACCTAGATTCATACGTGAAGGAACACCTAATGGATTTAATACTATATCAACTGGTGTACCATCTGGTAAGAATGGCATATCTTCTTCTGGTAATATTCTTGATATAACACCTTTATTACCATGACGTCCTGCCATTTTATCTCCTATTGATATTTTTCTTTTCTGTGCTATATAGCATCTAATTACTTGATTTACCCCAGGACCTAATTCATCTGAATTTTCTCTTGTAAATATTTTTATATCTACTATTGTTCCAGCTTCACCATGTGGTACTCTTAATGATGTATCTCTAACTTCTCTAGCTTTTTCCCCAAATATAGCTCTTAATAATCTTTCTTCTGCTGTTAATTCGGTTTCTCCTTTTGGTGTAACTTTTCCTACTAAAATATCTCCAGGTCTAACTTCTGCACCTATTCTTATTATTCCATTTTCGTCTAAGTCTTTTAAGCTATCATCACCAACATTTGGAATATCTCTTGTTATTTCTTCTGGTCCTAGCTTTGTATCACGACATTCACAATCATATTCTTCTATATGTATTGATGTATAAACATCTTCTTTTACTAGTCTTTCACTTATTAAAACAGCATCCTCATAGTTATAACCTTCCCATGTTGCAAAAGCAATTAGAACATTTTTACCAAGTGCCATCTCACCTTTATCTGTAGATGGTCCATCTGCTATAACATCTCCTGCTTTTACTTTTTCTCCTTTTACAACTATTGGTCTTTGATTTATACAAGTACCACCATTTGTTCTTTTAAATTTTCTTAATTTGTATTCTTTAATTTCTCCTTTTTTAGTTTTTAATGTAATATAGTCAGCAGTTACTTTTTCTATAACTCCATCTTCATCTGCAAGTACCATTATTCCTGAATCTTTTGCAGCCCTATATTCTATACCTGTTCCTACTATCGGAGAATCTGGTATTAAAAGTGGAACTGCCTGACGTTGCATGTTTGCGCCCATTAAAGCACGGTGAGCATCATCATGCTCTAAGAAAGGTATCATTGCTGCACCAACTGAAACTAATTGTTTTGGTGATACATCAACATAGTCAACCTTCTCTGGTGGAACTTCTGCAATATCATCTGCTATTCTTACTTTTATCT
>CANQMG010000022.1 GCA_947624925.1 uncultured Clostridia bacterium
CTCATAAGTATCTGCAATGGCTTTATTTCTCCACATTGCCTGCAAGTTTTTATTTTTATCGCCAGAAGATAATGTATCCCATAATTGCTTTAATTCTTCATTATTTATTTCATATGGCGTATTCAAATTATAATTTGGATACGTAGCCATAGCTAGAATATCTCCTTTTGTTGGGTCAGCAATAATTATATTTCCTCCATCTGTACATACATTATCTATACAGGCCTCTGCTAAATATTTTTCAGCAATAGATTGTATTGTCATATCAATTGTAAGAACAATATCTTTACC
The DNA here is from genome assembly GCA_947624925.1 of uncultured Clostridia bacterium. Classification (GTDB taxonomy): domain Bacteria; phylum Bacillota; class Clostridia; order TANB77; family CAG-508; genus HGM13634. The sequence goes on from CANQMG010000022.1 coordinate 292, forward strand.
ATCTATTGCATCTATATATTGTTCACTTGTGTTTTTTACTTCTCCACCTTTTGCATCTGTTATTCTTACTATCTTGCCTTGAGTGCCTTTTAAAACTTCATCATATTTAGCTTCAATTCCATCTAGTCCTTGATTATCGCTTCCACAAAATCCTATAACCTGTGATGCTAAAGTGTTATATGGATAATATCGCTTTGTATCTTCGTCTATGTTTACGCCTACAGTTATATTATTTTCCTTAAGCCAAACTCTAAGCTCATTTGTTTTTTCCTTATCTACCTTTTTTATAATAGTTTCTATAGAACTTCTTTTATTAACTCTTTTTAATATCGTCTCATAATCTAAATCAAAAATTGAGCTAAGTGCTTTTGCAACTTTTTCTTTGTCATTTTTATTAATATTCATTGGATTTATTGTAACTGTTTCAACTGTTGCACTAGTTGCCAAAACATTTTTACCTGTAGCATCAAATATTGTTCCTCTTTTTGGATTAATTTTTCTATCTAAGGTTTGCTGTGTATATGCTAAAGTCTGAAGTTCAGAGCCTTGCACAAACTGTATCCAACCAATTCTAGATATTAGTAAAATAAATATTAAAAAAGATACAAAAAGAGCTGTTCTCATTCTTTTTCTTCTACTTATATCTCTCAAGTAAATCCTCTCCTTCATTACATAGACTTACTTAAAATATATTAAGTAAAAAATTTTTTATGATATACAGCCTTTTTTATATCTATTCTATTTTATTCTTATTTGAATTTCGCACGTATAATTCATATTCCGTATCTAAATGTCCTATATCTAATGCTTGATATCCTTCTTTAGACAAATCATATGCTAATACAGTAGCAGTTGGTCCTAATACTATTAAAATTCTTCTATCTGCTTATAAGTATTAGCACTTGGTTTTGACATTTTTTCTTTTAATTCCTTTGGAAGCATTTTTCTAACTTGATTTAAAATTTCACAATATTTTAATGCTTGATCATAATCTTTTTCTGTAATAGATTCTATAATATATTGAACAGATTTTAAAATAGTTGGTATTTTTAAATCATTACTTAATGTATAAAACCACTTCATTTCTTCTAATACATCTATTCTCTCTTCTTTTGTTAATTTATCTGAGTCAATAAATTTATACAAAATATAATTCATACTTTTTGCATAGAAATAACGATAAAAATCAATACAATTATTTTCTAAAAAATTGTTATAAATAATGTAATATGCTTTATTAATTCCAAAAAAATATTCTTTATTACAACTAGTAGAAATTGAATCTGACTCTCTTAGTCGATAATTATAAACAATTTCTGGAATGAAGTATACATTTTTAGATTTTATAAAGCAATATGTTGTAAATATTGCATCTTCTGCTGGAAGCTTCTCTACAAATTTTATCTGAATATCATCCAAAAAGCTCTTCCTAAATATTTTATTACACACGCTTGAATTCAACGTATAAAAAGAATTTGTATAATCTTCAATTGATAATTTAAATTCCAAATATTTATTTTTATCAAATACTGGATTTTCCCATTTAGTTCCATTTTCACTCATATTTATATAATTACCAATAACAAAATCTGAATTTGTTTTTTCTATATAATTATATAACTTTTCGCAAGAATCAGTTTCATATAAATCATCAGGATCTAAAAACATAATATACTTTCCAGTTGCATTATCAAGTCCAACATTTCTAGCACCAGATAAACCTTTATTTTTCTGGTGAACAACTTTTATACGACTATCTTTTTGTTTATATTCATCACAGATTTTTCCTGAAGAATCTTTTGAACCATCATCTATTAATATAATTTCTATATTTTTATAAGTTTGAGCAAGTGCTGAATTTAAAGAATCTCTTATATATTTTTCTACATTATAAACTGGTACAATTATTGAAATTTTATCCATTGTACACTCCCCCTAAACATTTAAGAATAAATTACTCATATTATTATCTTATTTTATCTAGGAATTTTTCAATCCAGTTTTTTTCATCATCATATTGTATTTTTTCAGTAGCAGGTTCAATATAATCCTGTTTCTTTATATTAACATATACAACTTGATTACTTTCTAGTTTTTTCATACCTAATAATTCTCTTGCAGACTTTTCTAGATTATTTAAATTTAACTTACTTTCTATATTTACATTTAATTGTTCATTTTCTTTTTCTAATTCGGCTATGCTAGACTTTAAACCCTTAATTTCACTAAAGCTTTCATCTATTAAAGAGTTTCTATAACTTATGGTAAATAAAACAGCAAAAAAAAGCATAACATATCCAAAAACTTTCACTTTATTTTTGGATTCACTATTCTTTTTCTTAGTTGCATTTTTATTTTTATTAATACTGTTTGGTTTTCTTTTATTACTTTGAGTTTTTTTCTTTGTATTAGGTATATACTCTGGTTCTAATTTTCTTGGACTCGTTTCATATTGATATCTATTAGTATTATATCTTGCCATAAGTTTTCACCTCCTTACTAGATTTTTTCAAAAATTCTAAGTTTTGCACTTTTAGATCTTGTATTTATTTCTTGTTCTTCTTTGCTTGCTATTATTGGTTTTTTATTTATAATACTTCCTAAGCATTTCTTGTTACATACACAATATGGTAAATCTTTAGGACATGTACACTTTCCTAAGCAATCATTATAGGCATTTTTAACTGCTCTATCCTCTAAAGAATGAAATGTTATAATGCATAATCTTCCTTTAGGTTTTAACATATTTATGCATTCTACTACTGTATTATATAAAGGTTTAATTTCATTATTAACTTCTATTCTAATAGCTTGAAAAGTTCTTTTAGCAGGATGTCCATCTTTTTTTGCAAAACTTGGAACAGCTTGCTCTATTATATTTACAAGTTCTAATGTAGTTTCTATAGGCTTAATTTTTCTATATTCACAAATTTTTCTTGCAATTTGTTTAGAAAATTTTTCCTCTCCATAATCATATAAAATTTTAATTAAATCCTCTTCTTTGTAGTCATTTACAACATTCTTAGCAGTTAAAATAGATGATTTATCCATTCTCATATCTAAAACATCATCTTTTAAATAACTAAAACCTCTTGAAGCTTCATCTATTTGATATGAAGATACTCCTAAATCAAGTAATATTCCATCAACTTTATCTATATTTAAATCTTCTAGAATTTTTTTTATATCATCATGATTACCATAAACAAATTTAACATTTGTATAACCTTTTAAATTATTACTTGCAGCTTTTAAAGCATCTTCATCCTTATCAATTCCAATAAGTAACCCATTAGAAGATAAATTTTCTAGAATTTTTTTACTATGACCTGCTCCGTCCCAATGTTCCATCAACATAAATTCCATCAGGATTTATATTAAGACCAGATATACATTCTTCTAATAATACAGGCTTATGTTCAAATTTCAAATTACATCTACCTTCTTGTAAAATAATTTATTAGGCGGATATATATCCGCCCTGAAAAATATATTTTATGTCTTTTGTATATAAATATTCTTTTGTATTTTTTACTTTCTTTTGTATAATTTATGTATTTAATTATTGCAATTCTTTTGTAATTTTATGTTTTTTCTTTAGTTATATTATTAAATATGTTTATAATTTAATAAAATTTTATCTTTTGTACATATTATCTTTTGTAATTTAAAACTTTTTCATTAGTATAATTTTATCTTTTGTATTTAATATTTTTATCATTTGTATAAATGTCTTTTGTAATTAAATTATTTCCTCTTTTGTTAAATTTTTCTTTTGTAATTTTTAGTTTTTTCATTAGTAATTTAAAAATTTATCTTTTGTTTTTATATAAATATAAATTTATATACCAAGCATTGTCATATTTTCTGCAATATCGTCTGCAGAAATATTTTCTTCACTGCTATATTTCTCCCATTTTTCTCTATTCCAAATTTCAATTCTATTGCCAACACCAATTATATTAATTTCTTTTTCTAATGTAGCATAAGTTCTTAAATTATTTGGAATTAAAAATCTGCCCTGCTTATCAATTTCACAATCAACAGCACCAGATAAGAAAAATCTTACGAAATCTCTAGCATTTTTATTTGTAAGTGGAAGTGTTTTTAATTTTGATTCAAAGTTTGACCATTCTTCTAATGAATATGCAAACAAACAGCCATCAAGACCTTTAGTTATAATAAACTTTTCGCCAATATCATCTCTTAACTTAGCTGGCATTATAACTCTGCCCTTGGCATCTACAGAATGCTCATATTCACCAATAAACACTTTTGCTCACCTCGAATCATTTTTGTGGCACTTTCTACCACTTCTCTCCACTTCACATCCATTTTAATATATAATGTGTTAATATGCAAGTGTTTTTTGAAAATTTTTTAAAAATTTTTTAGACTTGGCACAAGTTGTTAAAAGTTACCAAACAAGGTCAGACCCAAACTGTCAGTTTTGACAGTTTGGGTCTGACCCTGTTTCCACAAATTAAATTTCTTTAAACACAATTGGATTTAAATATTCTTTGTTTTTTATTGGATTTTCCCTTATTATGCTCGCCCTTATTGGCACATTTTTTCTTTCTAAGTCTACTATTCTATTTTGTATTTTTAATTCTTCTGCAACATATTTTCCATATAACTCACTACTATAAAAATGTGTTACTAATGGATTTCCAATTTCTTTTAATTTTTCTTTTATATATTCTGTTTGTATTTTTACGCTTTGGCTATCTAATCCTATTTGCTTAGGTGGATTTTTTGCAAAATGTATTTTTACTTCTGGATATATAGACTTTATCCAGTTTGCCCTTTTTTCTACTGGTATATCTATTAAATCTGTTTCATATACTAAAACATACAGTTCATTCATTTCTTCTAAAGCTGTCTGTATTAAAAATTCATGTCCTTTATGAAAAGGTGCATATTTGCCTATTGTTAGTCCTATTTTTTTCATAATTTCGCCTACTTTTTTACAATAAATCCTGTTGCTATTGGCCTTGTCATATGCTGACCATCACTATTTATTGGATCGTTTATTAACTTTCCATCAACAACTAATCCACATGAAGTACCACCATCAAGATTTGCTGCATTATATGCTCCATAATTAGTCATTATTTCTGTTAAATCAACCATATCTGCTCCTGGCCTTGTTATTGTTCTTCCATCTATAACTAAAAATAATACAATACCATCTTTTCTTTGACCTATAGCTGTTCTTGGTGCTGTACCCCAACCACCATTTCCTTTTATAAATGATGGTGTTCCATTAACTATTAAGAATGGTCCAAATGTAACTGCATCTCTTATTCCCATTGCTAATGCCTGTTTTGCTGTCATTTTTCCTAGTACTAATTTATTTTCATTTGTAAAACCAATAATTCCTCCTGTTTTAGTATATGTTCTGTTTGTTACTACTTTTCCATCTTTTATTACAATTCCTTGTGGTATACCTCCTGAGCTATTATAATTTGGGTCATAAAATCCACCACCATTTATTGCAACTACAGCATCATTATCTATGGCCATATTTACAAGATATTGTCCAGATGAACCTAGATATTTAGTTGTTACAACTTCTACCTTTGATGGATCATAAACTACAACTAAATGTCCTGTATAACCTTTTCCAGAAATATCTATTACCTTATATAAGTCATTATCAGAATCTCTTTCTAAAATTTGTCTTTCATATTCATTTTCATATACAAATAAATTTGAAACATTAACTTCCGTTTTTTGAACTTCTACTTCTTCTGGATTAGATATTTCACCAGTTTCAATTACTCTATTATTATCTAATACCTCGTTTATTGTTTCTTCACTATAGAACCACGTTGCAAAATACTGATGAGTCATTGTTGTCATTGCTGTTGTTATAAGCCATTCTCTAAATACTGGCCATGGTCCATATAATAAAAATAGACCAGAGCCTCCTCCAAGCACAAACAATATTAATATTATAATTACAAATTTCTTTAAAAATTTATGTTTTGGTTTTGTGTTTTGTTCTTTTGTTTCAGTATTCATCTTAAACTCCTCACTAATTATATTTAAATTTATATAATAAAAAGCAGATAAAAACCTGCTTTTTAATTATATAATTTTACTATGCAAAAATCAACATAATTTACAGTTTTTTTACAAAATAGAATATAAAATATTATTTTTGTAATACATTTGTAATATAAGTTTAATAGTTTTGTAATGTTAAAAATATGTAAAATATTATATAATTATTTAGAATATTACAAAGGAGAATATTTTTATATGAGTATAAAGTCAGAACTTCGCAGAGAAGGTATTGAAGTTATAAGCAAATTAAATACATTAAAAGTAAATTCTATAGCTCACAATATAGCAAAAACTTTAGTAGATAATTTTCCAGAGCAAAATATTAATTATAATGAATTATTTATAAAATTATCTAGGCTTAATATGTATATAGCTAAAATGCCTAATCGGAGCTGCAGCTAAATATTTTTATAAAAACACATCTATTTACTTTAATGAAACAATAGATTTAGAGCATTTAGATAGCTTAGCAATTCATGAATGTATTCACTTTATTCAGGAAGAAAAAGATTCAAAAAATAATCTTATAAGATTAGGACTTTGTGACTTTTCAAATATCAAATTTGGTATGGCACTAAATGAAGCTGCTGTACAGCTTATGACTGCAAAATGTTCTAAAGCTAAAATGGATACTGTTAAATATTTTGATATTACCCTTCCTACAAACTCACCTAACTACTATGCATTGGAATGTAATCTAGTAAATCAAATGGCTTACATTACAGGATATTATGTTTTATATAATAGTACAATATTTAGTAATGATAATTTTAAGAATAAGTTTATAACATTAACAAGTAAAAAAGATTATGAAATAATTAAAAATAATATTAATACAATAATGTATTTAGAAGATGAATTAACATATATATACGATTTATTAGAAGATGAAAATAATATTAGCAATAAAGTAGCAAAACTTATAACAAAAACTACAAAAATAAAAAAAGAAATTACAAGGTTATTTATAGAAACACAAAATAAAATCTTTACAAGTTTTTTTGATAGTGCATTTAAAAAATTGTATTCAACAAAAAGTATAGAAAATTACAGAAATGCTTTATATAATTATAAAAATTTAATAGGAACAACCGATAATTATTCTTACTTTAATGATTATTATATAAACAAAATGGTAGCATTAGAAACTAAATATGAGATGATTAATAATACGTCTTTAGTTACAGTTAAACAAACCTTTTTTGGTACATTAATACGTAAGATTAAAATTTTACTTGGAACTAAAGAATACGAAAATGATAAAATATAATTTGGATAAAATTTCAAAAAACGGGCAGGCACAAGACCTGCCCCCACGTTTTTAATTATAATTTTTTATTATTATAACTTTTTGGCAGGCACAAGACCTGCCTTTACGTTTTTTTAAGATTTTTATTAATGTTATATTTTAAAAATTTTTAATATATTTTTTGATAAATAATTATGGTAATTCTCTTTCAAGAGATTTTTTTATATATCTATCTGTGTTTTGATGGATTCTTTTTAAATCATCCTCTAAATTTGCGTCATATTTTTTTTCATATGTATCTTCTGTTGTTTCAACTTTTAAACTATCTTTCCAATCAGCCACAATTACCACCTCATTTATTTTATAACATTTTATTTTATAATTGTCAATTTTTTAGATAAATAATGTGTTATTTCTTTTGCTGCGTCTCTTCCATTTCTTGCAGCCCACGCTACAGTTGCCTTTGTACCAATCAAATCTCCTCCAGCAAATACACCATCTATTGATGTTTTATAATTTTCATCTGTTAGCACATAACCCCATTTTGATGTTTCCAAATTAAGCTTTCCGAGTAATCCTTCACTTGTTTTAGATCCTACTGCCATAATAACATAATCTGTATCTACAAAAAAATTACTATTTTCAACATTTATTGGAATTAACCTATCTTGTCCATCTTTTTTTATAAGCTCAGTTTTTATACATTCTATTTTATTTACATTATTTTTTTCATTACCCAAAATTTTTATAATGTTTGTTTTAAAAAGAAATTCAATTTGTTCTGTCTTTGCAAATTCTATTTCTTCTTTTTCTGCTGGCATCTGTTCTTCATTTCTTCTATAAACTATAGTAACATTTGAGGCTCCCAATCTTTTTACAGTTCTTGCAGTATCTATGGCTACATTACCTCCACCTATTACAGCAACTTTTTTACCACTAAAGTCTGGAAAATTCTTATATTCTAATAATTCATTAGCACCAATTACTCCATTTAAATCTTCCCCACTTATATTCATCTTACAAGAAATATTTGCTCCAAAACTTAAAAATATTGCATCGTACTCTTTTTGTAATTCATCTAAAAAAATATTTTCTCCTAATTTTTTATTACAACATACCTGTATATTTTCATCTAATAAATTTTCAAGCCATTTGTCCAAAACCTCAGGTTCTAATCTAAATTCAGGAATACCATATCTTAATATGCCACCTAGCTTATTATGCTTTTCGAATATTGTAACTTTTATTCCGTGCATCTTTAGATAAAAATTTTGCACATGTTAAACCTGCAGGTCCACCACCAATTATAGCAACTTTAGCAGATATTTTTTTACTATTCTTTTTTTCTTCATATTTTTCTTTAATTGCTAAATCTCCTACAAAAGCTTCTAATTCACCAATTGATACACTTTTTTGTTTTATACTTCGCACACAACTACCTTCACATTGTTTATTTTTAGGACATATTCTACCACAAATAGATTGCATAACAGTTGTATCACTTAGTATTTCATATGCTTTTTTATAATTTTCTTCTTTTATGTATTTAATAAATTCAGGTATGTTATTTCCAAGTGGACAAGCTTTACTGCATGGTTTTGTTTTACAATTTAAACAATAATTTGCTTTTTCTTTTATATCTTTATCATTCAAGATTTTCACCTTCTTTATTTAATTTAAAACGGGCAGGCACAAGACCTGCCCCTACGTTTTTTATTATTATAATTTCAATTTTGAGCAGGCACAAGACATACCCCTACTATGTATTTTTATTTAATTCTTTGGACTTTTCAGCAACTGCTTCTAAATCTTTCCAGAAATATATTTTTTTGCTATCATCTCTTAGTAAAGCTGCTGGATGAAATGTTGGCATATATAATATTCCCTTTTTTTCTATCCACTTACCTCTTGCTGATGTTATTCCATATTCTTTACCCAAAATATTTTTTAAAGCTATACTTCCAAGCAAAACAATTATTTTTGGTTTAACTATCATAACTTGATTTCTTAAATAATTTAAGCAACTAGATGCTTCATCATCTTCAGGATTTCTATTTTGTGGAGGTCTACATTTTACTATATTTGCTATATACACATTATTTCTATCTATTCCTAAGCCAATAAACGCCTGATTCATAAGCTTTCCTGCTTTTCCTACAAATGGAATACCTTGCTCATCTTCTTCTGCTCCAGGTCCTTCTCCTATAAACATTATATCTGCATTTATATTTCCTTCGCCAAATACAATGTTCTTTCTTGTTTTACATAATTTACATTTATTACAGTTTTTTATTGATTCTTTTAATTCTTCTATTGTTTCAAACATTTCTACTCCTATTTTTTATTTTGTCTTAAAATTTTTAATATTTTATATTGTCCATTATATCACTCTTTAAAAGCTGGAAATTGTGGTTATTTTAAACAAATTAACATTATGTTTCTTCCTGAATTTTCCTTATCTGCTCTATATGAATGTATTTTATCTTTATTACATACAGTGCATATTTTACTATCTATAATATTTTTTTGTTTTAATCCTAAGTCTAACAACATTTGTTTATTAATTTGGACTGCATCTATATTATATTTTTCCTTTTCATTTTGCTTTGTAATATAATTATCTATATTTTCTAAATTTTTAAATTCGTTATAAAATAAATCTTTTACATCTTTATCAACTTCAAAGTGACATTTTCTAATTGTTGGCCCTATAAGGCAAATTATATTTTCTGGGTTGGAATTATATTCTTTTATCATACATTTAACAGTTTCCTCTGATATTCTTTTAAGAGTACCTCTCCATCCAGAATGTGTATTTGCAATAACCTTTTTTATTGGATCAAAGAAAACAAGTGGCATACAGTCTGCAAATGCTAATACTAAAGCTTTATTTTTTTTATTGGTAACTAAAGCATCTACATTTTTAAATTTATCTAAATAAATTCCTTCATCTCCCTCATATACACATTTTACATTTTTAGTATGTGTTTGATTTGGCCTACAAATATATTCATATTTTAAATCTAAAGCATTACATATTTTATTATAATTTTCTGTTATAAAATCCTTGTTTTCTTTATAATCATTAAATCCCTTAAAATCTAATTCCCTTAAAGTAAAACAATGTGTTAATATATCTGAATATTTATTTAATTTTTTAAATTGTAGATATTCTACATTATCTTTTTTTATATGTATAATATTTTCATTTGATAAATCTTTAATAAAATCACCTTCTTTATATTCCCACATTTTTTAAAATTTCTTCTTTATTTTTGTTTGGAATGTAGCTATAATTATTATCACGTAAATTTGGATTAAATCCACAAATTGATTTATAACTACAATATTCACATGGTGTCTTATGATTTTTTGTATTATAGTAAGGATTTTGCACAATGTTTCCTTTTAGTATTTCTTCTGAGATTTCTTTAATTATTTTCTTTATGTATTTTTGAAGATTGATAAAATCTTCGCTTGAAATCGTACTTGAACGGGATTTGCCAATGTTTTCTTCCTTATCTATATATACAGGAATTATATCAGATGCCCCTTTTTGTATTTTATTATCCATCATTTTTATAACATTAATATCTGCCAGTACTAATCCCTGCATTTTAAACTTCTTTCTAATTTCTTTTTCTAATTCTTCTTCACTCAAATTTTTTGACGCCTTTATTACAGGCTCAATTAAATTAAAATACAAAACACCTGCAGATATTGCATTTTCTTTTTCAGTTACAGCATCAAGATATGTTAAAAGTTGTATTTGTAATCCAGATACTACTTGATTTAAATCTATATCCTTAACAGAAGATTTATAATCTATAATTCTAATAAACTTACCTTCTTTGTTTTCTGCAATATCAATTCTATCAATTTTTCCTGTAATTTGTGCTACTTTTCCATTATCTAATTTTATTGTTAATGGTTTATAGTATTCATTTTTTCCAAACTCAACCTCAGTATCTAGTACATCAAAATCACTCTGTTTTAATGTGTCTAAAATATATTTCATAGACATTTTTATTAGTCTTCTTAATCTAGTAGTTAAAACTACATATTTGGGCATACTATTGAAAATGTAATTCCTATTTAATTTTAATTTTTCATCAATTATATTATCTATAATTTCATAGATTTCTTTATCAGATAAGTCATTTATAACATAATCTGATTGCTTTATATACTCGAAAAATGAATCTATAATATCATGCATAAAACTTCCTGTATCTAAACTTTTTATTTTAAATTCATCTTTATCTGATAGCTTTAGCCCATATTTTAAGTAATATGAAAATGGGCAAGCTTTGTATTGTTCTAATTTTGAAACACTAGTTTTTAATATATTTCCATATAACTTATTTATATTTTCCTCATTTATGGTTTCTGGAATATTGGTATAATTTATTGCATTTACAGATCTTTTAAATTTATCAGAAAACTCAGAACTGTTTAATAAAACTTTTAATACATTTACCCATACTTCGTCTAGCATTTGATTATTTTCTATACAATTTCTAATATTATATAATAAATCCTCAAATATTCCATTAAATGTTGTTATTTTTTCATATGGTTTTATTGTATCACTTATTTCATAAATTTTAGGGAAAATTTTTTTAACTTTTATTATTAAATTTGACGGTCTTAAAGCTCGTCCTTCACTATCTGCTGACGAATACGTCAAATATAAAATATTTTCTGCTGTTGTAAATGCCTTATATATATTCAAATTATCATCATATAATTTTTCCATTGTTGTTTTTGCAAGTTCTAATCCGTTTTCACGCAAATTACTTCTATCTATATCATCTAAAAATCCTTCATCTGTATTAATATTTGGAAATACACCATCATTTAATCCAATTATAAATACAGCTTTTGTTTTATGGCTTCTTGATCTATCTACATCACCAACTGTTATTTGATCAATAGTTGCTGGAATTTTACCAAGTTTTGAAGCACCTATTCCAACTTTTAAAAGATTTGAATATTTCTCAAAACCTACAAATTTATTTCCTACAGTTATAATTAGTTCATCAAAAATATTTAATAATATATTCCAAGAAGTAATATATGTATTTGCAAGCTCAATCTGTCCTAGTTCTTCTAGCTTATTTGCCTTTTGCTCTAATTTTACGTTTATATCATTTTCAATTAAGAAATTATATAATCCTTTAGTTATATCCTCTACAGTTTTTCTTTTATTTAAAGACTCCTTAAATTTTACTAGTGGCTGTATTACCTTATTTTTTATTTCGTTAATTTTTTCTATTTCTTCTTCATTTTCTAAACCATAAAACCATTTTTCCTTATACCATTTACTACCTTTAATTCCCCATTTAATGCAATAAGCTTCAAGCTTAAAAATTTCTTCTGGCTCTATATCTACAAAACCTGTTTTGACATAATTAAAAACAGATTCATAAGACCAATTAGTTCCTAGTACATCTAAAATTGAAACAATATATTTAACCAATATATTTTGATTTATATCCTTCTTTTCATCTATAAATACAGGTATTCCATATTTAGAAAAGATTGCTTTTATAAATCCACTATATGACTGTATATTTTTAGTAATAACTGAAATATCTTTATATCTATATCCTTTAGTTCTTACAAGTTCTATTATATTTTTAGCTATATAATCAACCTCAAAATATTGATTTTTTGCAAGAAATAAGTTTATATTTTTAGGTTCCTTATCATAAATGCAATATGATAAATTATATATATTTTTTTCTAAATGCTTTAATTCCTCAGATTTAAAACGATAATTTTCGTTTAAATATACACTTTTTTCAATATTTACATTTATATTTTTGGCTATGTTTATAATTTTATTTGCAGTTTTTTTACTAGAATAAAATATATCTGAATCCGGATTATCACTCTCAATAATTGAATCTGAAGTTATTGTTATTGTAACCATTTTAGCTTTTTTTAATAATTTTTCAATTACTAAATATTCTTGTGGGGTAAATCCAACAAATTCATCTATATATATTAAAGAATTATCAAGAAAATCTAAGTTTTCTATATTTTCATATAACTTTGTAAGAACATCATCTTCGTCTATAAAATTATTTTTAATTCTATCTTGAAATTCTTTATAAAATATATTTATATCTTCTAACTTATATTTTAAATATTTATCTTGAACTAGGTTTACACTAGTCTCTATTTGTTCTTCTTTTATATTATGTTTTTTTAACTCTGTAATCATATTAGAAACTAAATTTATATTTTTATCTGTTTTTCCTAGAAATTTTAAATTTTGACTTTGAGTATCTAAAATATCAGAAATTAAAATTGATTTACCACATGAAGTTAAATTAGTTTTTGTGCCTCCTCCCATTTCTTGAATTGCTCTATAAGCCATTCTATTAAAAGTTAAGACTTCAGCATTTATGACAGCATTTCTACCTACAGCATCTAACAACTTTTTCTCTGCAGTAAAAGAAAATTGTTCTGGAGTAATTATAAATATTTTATTGTAATCTATTAACTTACTAATTTCGTCAAAGCAAAACTGTGACTTACCAGTTCCACTTCTTCCATAAATCAATCTTAATCCCATTTATTTCACCTTGAAGTAATTATATCATATATGATTTAGAATATAAAGGATTTTTTTATTTATATATTATAGATTTTTGTTCTAATAATCTAAAATTGCAACTTCTTCTAACTAGAGAATTTTTATTCTTCTTTTAGCTTATACTTACTTGTGTAAAATACTTTTCCAAATTTTATCTCGTTTATTTTTTTCTGTATTTCAACAACTGCTAATGGAACAAGTGAAATTATTACAGTATATAACCATTGTATACTATTTAAGCTTACAAGTTTAAATACCTTTGCAATTTGTGGTATAAATACAACTCCTGTTTGTAATAAACTTCCTAAAATAAATGCTCCTATTAAATATTTATTTTCTAAAATTCCAACTTTAAAAATAGATTCTTCGCTTTTAATATTAATACTATGCACTAGCTCTAATAACCCTAATGATACAAATGCCATAGTTCTTCCAACTTCTAATCCATACAAATTATTTCCTAAGCTAAATGCAAATAATGTAAGCATTCCAATCATAGTACCCTCTATAAATATTTTTACCCATAATCCATCTGAAAATAATCCTTTTTTTGAATCTCTTGGTTTTTTATGCATTATATCCTTATCTGGTGGCTCTAATCCTAAAGCTATAGCAGGTATTGAATCTGTAACAAGATTTATCCATAAAAGTTGTATTGCAAGAAGTGGTGATTCTAGTCCCATTAATAATCCTATAAATATTGTAACAATTTCTCCTACATTAGTTGAAATTAAAAAGTGTATTGCTTTTTTTATATTTTCAAATATATTTCTTCCTTGTTTTACAGCACTAACAATTGTAACAAAATTATCATCTGTTAAAATCATATCAGAAGCATTTTTTGCAACATCTGTACCATTTAATCCCATAGAAATACCAATATCAGCATTTTTAAGTGCAGGAGCGTCATTTACTCCATCTCCAGTCATTGCAACTACATATCCTTTTTTTCTAAAAGCCTTTACTATTCTTACTTTATGCTCTGGAGAAACTCTAGCAAATACGCTATATTTTTCAATATTATTTTCTAGTTCACCTTGTTTAATTTTATCTAATTCGTTTCCTGTTATTGCTATATCGTTGTTATTTAAAATATCTAAATCTCTTGCTATTGCCTTTGCAGTTTCTATATGATCTCCAGTTATCATAACTGTTTTTATTCCAGCCTGTTTACATATTTTTATAGCATCTTTAACTCCTTCTCTTGGAGGATCTATCATTCCTATTAGGCCAACAAAAATTAAATTTTGTTCTATGTATTCTGATGATATTTTATTAGGCAAATTATTTACATCTGCATATGCAACTCCAAGAACTCTAAGTGCACTTTCAGCCATTTTCATATTTTCTATATTTATTTTACTAGCTATATTCGTAGAAAGCTCTGTTATATTTCCATTGTTGTAATATTTATTACATCTACTAAGCAATACATCTGGAGCTCCTTTTGTAATTACTCTGTATCCTGTATCTGTTTTATGTATGGTGGTCATAAGCTTCCTATTTGAATCAAATGAAATCTCATTTATCCTTTTATATTTATTATATAATTCATTTTTATTTTCATTATAACTAATTGCAGACTCTACAATTGCCTTTTCAGTTGCCTCTCCATCTACTACATATTTATTATTTATGCTTTGTATATTACAATCTGTACACATACACGCAAGTCTTAATATAAACTTTATTTTATCTGTATTTGTTATTTTTCCTGTTATATCAGCAAACTTCATTACTTTCATTTTATTTTGAGTTAATGTTCCAGTTTTATCAGAACAAATTACACTACTACTACCTAAAGTCTCAACAGCTTGCAATTTTCTTATTATAGCATTTTTCTTAGCCATTTTTGTAACACCAATTGATAATACTATTGTAACTATAGCAGGAAGTCCTTCTGGTATTGCAGCAACTGCAAGCCCAACAGAAGTCATAAACATTTCTTTTACTGGAATATTTTTAAATATTCCTATAGCAAATATAAGTAAACATATTACTAAACATACAATACCTAAATTCTTTCCAACCTCTGCAAGTTTCTTTTGAATTGGAGTTTCAGGTGATTCATCTGTTATTATCATTTTTGCAATTTTTCCAACCTTAGTATTCATACCTGTTTGCGTTACAACAGCTGTAGCATGTCCATTTACAACTATTGTAGTAGAAAATGCCATATTATTCATATCTCCAATTTGAATATCTGGTTTTAGAATAATATCTGCATCTTTTTGAGCAGGCTCTGTTTCGCCTGTTAAAGCAGATTCTTCTATTTTTAAATTGTAAGTTTCTATTAATCTACAATCTGCAGGAACATAATTTCCAGCCTCTAAAATAATTATATCACCTGGAACAATATTTATAGAATCAATTTCAATTAACTTACCATTTCTTTTTACTTTTGCCTTTGGTGCAGACATCTTTTTTAATGCCTCTAAAGATTTTTCTGCTTTGTTTTCTTGTACTAAGCCAAGTATTGCATTAAATACAACAATTGCAACAATAATTATAGAATCTATATAATCATTATTTCCTTCAAATTTTGCAACAAATGCTGAAACAATAGATGCTATAATTAATATAATTATCATAAAATCGTTAAATTGTTTTAAGAATTTTATAAATATGCTTTCCTTTTTCTTATCCTCTAACTTATTTAGTCCATATTTTTCTAGCCTTCTATTTACTTCTTCATTAGTTAACCCATAAATTAAATTACTTTTTTGTTTTTTAATAACATCATTTGCATTTAAAGTATGCCACATACCATTACCTCCATAAAACTATTTTAGTAATATATATGCTTGTACTTTTTATATTATACATAAAAAATGAACCCATCAATGTTAAATAAATACATTTAACTTTTTTGAGTTCATTTCATAATATACAATTATATGTTTTTACTTATATTTTATCTTTCTGATTCTGTTGTTTGTCCCCTATTTTTTTCTCTATCTCTATGTTTTTGTAATCGTCTCATTGCCTCTTCATCTGGTGAATTATGAGTATAAATAGGATTATTAGGATCCATTAATTTTCTAAAATCTCCTGTTCTACGTGCCTCTTCAGCAGCCCTTACTGATTCTTTATATGCTCTTGTAGTTCCATCTCCACCTCGATTACGACTTACTTCCACATCTCTATATAAATTTACACGCTTTCTAGCAACATCTGGTACGCCAAACCATGCAGCATTTTCATAATCATCTTTATAATCAGCTCTTGCATCTTCTAAATCTTCTTCTGCCTCTTTATGTTGCTCATCTTGATAAGCATGATAATCTTTAACTCTATCCCTATAATTTGATTTATTTAATAAAGCCTCCTTATCTTCCTTGTTTTTCTGAATCTGTTCATTATTTGGTTCTGGTAATTCTTTTATCAATTTTTTCACAATAGGTAATTTACTTAAAAATTTTCTTAAACTAAAAAACTCGAAAGCAGGAAAGGTAGTACCTATATTTTTATTATCCCTTAGAATAGCTCTATTTAATCTTGCAAAAGCTTTATCTTCCATAGTATAGGCACCTTCTAAGTTAACATCATATTCAAAAGGCAGTCTGTCTTGCGTACCAAAAAAAATTTTGTCAAGATATTTTTCTAATGAAGAAATATCATCCACACTTCTTAACATTTTTATAATAGCTGGATTTGCATTTTTAATTACTTTTCTTTTATATTCTATATGATTTTCTTTTAAATAATTTCTTACATCTTTTCTTATTTCTTTTATTGATTTTCTACTATTAAATATAGATTGCAATTCAAATGATGCATTTTTAGATGAATCATCACCTCTCAAATATTCCACAACACCTCTTTCTGTATCAATTTTTATACTACATTTAGGCGTTGTTGCTGGTGTTGTCGCTACTGTTGTTGCTGGTGTTGTCGCTACTGTTGTCGCTGGTGTCGTTGCAATTGTTGTTGCAACTGTTCTTACTGGTCTTCTTGTTGTTGTTACTGGTGTTGTCGCT
>CANQMG010000023.1 GCA_947624925.1 uncultured Clostridia bacterium
ACCTGTATATTTATCAGTATTTTTAAGAAATAGGATTTTTTAAATCCATTTAGATTTTGAGTCGTGTGCGTCTGCCAGTTCCGCCACATCGGCATTTATCTGTGCTAATATATATTAGCACATTTTTTTTATATTGTCTATGCTTTATTTTAATTTTTATGATGCACTTTCTTTCAATTTTACTAATATATTTAATGCATCTATTGGCGTTAGCTCATTTATATTTATTTTATCGAGTTCATGTGCTATATCTGCTAATTTATAATTATACATATCTAGCTGACCATTAACAATCTTTTTATTTTCTTTTTCTTGTTTTTTATTATTTAAAATGCTTTTTCTTTCTAGTGTTTTTAATATTTCATTTGCACTTTTTACAACATCTGCTGGAACTCCTGCAAGTTTTGCTACATGTATTCCATAACTTTCATCTGTTCCACCTTTTACTATTTTTCTTAAAAAGATTATATCTTCTCCTCTTTCTTTTACAGCAATTGAATAGTTTTTTATTCCTTCTACTTTATTTTCTAGCTCTGTTAGTTCGTGATAGTGTGTTGCAAATAATGTTTTCGCCCCACATTTATTTATGTCTGATATATATTCCGCTACAGCCCATGCAATAGAAAGTCCATCATATGTTGATGTTCCTCTACCAATTTCGTCTAATATAATTAAACTATTACTTGTAGCATCTTTTAATATATTAGCAACTTCCATCATTTCTACCATAAATGTACTTTGCCCCATACTTAAATCATCTGATGCACCAACTCTTGTAAAAATTTTATCTACAACACCAATTTTTGCATATTCAGCAGGAACAAAACTTCCAACTTGTGACATAAGTGTTATTAATGCTACTTGTCTCATATATGTTGATTTTCCTGCCATATTAGGGCCAGTAATTATAGATAATCTATCTTCTTTTTTATTTAAATATGTATCATTCGCTATAAAACTTCCCGCTTTAAGCATTTTCTCAATAACTGGATGTCTTCCAGATTTTATATTGATTTCTCCACTATTATCTACTATAGGCATAGTATAGTTTAAATCTATTGCAACTGTTGCAAATGAAGATAATACATCTAAAGTAGCAATAATATTAGCTGATTTTTGTATTCTTTTTATCTGACTTGATATCTTATTTCTAACTTCTAGAAATACATTATATTCTAAATCTATTAATTTTTCTTCTGCCCCTAATGTTTCTTCTTCTAATTTTTTTAATTCTTCTGTAATATATCTTTCACAATTTGTAAGAGTCTGTTTTCTAATAAATCTATCTGGAACTTGACCCAAATACGATTTAGTAACTTCTATAAAGTATCCAAATACTTTGTTAAATCCTACTTTTAAATTCTTAATTCCTGTTTGTTGTCTTTCCTTTGCTTCTAATTCTATAATCCACTTTTTACCATCTGTAGATACATTTCTTAATCTATCTACTTGTTCATTATATCCTAATTTTATTATTCCACCATCTTTTACAGATATAGGTGGTTCATCTACTATTGACGAATTAATAAGTTCATAAATATCTGTTAATTCATCTAAATTTGTATATAAATTTTTTAACATACTAGAATTAGTATTAGATAAAATTTTCTTTAATTTTGGTAATTGTTCAATTGAATTTTTTAATGATATCATATCTCTTCCATTAGCATTACCATAAGATATTTTTCCAATCAATCTTTCAATATCATAAACTCTTTTTAGATTTTCTATAATATCTCCTCTTAAAATAACACCATCTTTTAATTCCTTTACTGAATCTAATCTAGAGTTAATTTCATTTACATCTATTAAAGGTTCATTTAACCATCTTCTTAAAAGTCTTCCTCCCATTGATGTTGATGTCTTATCTAATACCCATAAAAGAGTACCTTTTTTAGATTTATCTCTCATTTTTTCAGTTATTTCTAAATTTCTTCTAGTATTTATATCTAATGACATATACCTAGTTGTATTATATATTATAATTTTATTTATATGTTTTAGTTCAATTTTTTGAGTTTCATTAAGATAATTTATTAACCCATTTATAGCAAAAATACTAAAAAGGTTTTCATCTATATTTTGAATAGGTTTGTCGCTATCAGAAATTAAATTATATTTACTACTTATTCCCTCATAGCCTTGTTCAAATAATTCTTCAGATAATTTTGAAACATATACCTTAAATCTATCTGATATAGCTTGTATCTCCTCATTAGACATATACATTGTTTCATTTACAATTATTTCTGCAGGATTATATCTAGATATTTCATCTAATAATTTTGAAAAATTATTATTCTCTTTAATTTGAGTAGCATAAAAATCACCTGTTGAAATATCGCAAACTGAAACGCCAAAAAATAAACCTTTTTTATATATAGACATAATATAATTATTTTTCTTTTCATCTAATAGATTACTTTCTATTACAGTTCCTGGTGTTACAACTCTTATAACATCTCTTTTAACAATTCCCTTAGCTAGCTTTGGATCTTCTAGCTGCTCACATATTGCAACTTTATATCCTTTTTCAATAAGCTTAGCTATATATACATCTGCAGCGTGAAAAGGAACTCCACACATTGGAGCTCTTTCTTCTTGTCCACAATCTCTTCCAGTTAAAGTAATTTCTAGTTCTCTTGAAGCTGTTATTGCATCATCAAAAAACATTTCATAGAAATCACCTAATCTATAAAATACAATAGCATCATTATATTCTTTTTTTATTTCCATATAGTGTTGCATCATAGGTGAAAATTCTGCCATAATTAGCGTCCTCCTTTTAAATACCACATACAATCTTCTATTATTTTTACATCTATTATTTTATTTATATATTTTTCATCTGCATCTAATACAACAACTTTGTTAGTTTCTGTCCTTCCAGTTAACATTTTTTCGTTGTTTTTACTTTTTCCTTCTATTAATACTTTTTGAATAGTATTAATATATTTTTTGTTATTTTCTGGAATCTGGCTTTCTACTAAAGTTTTTAATTTATCAAATCTCTTATGTTTAATTTCTTCTGGTATTTGATTTAACATTTTATCTGCAGATGTTCCAATTCTTCTTGAATATATAAACATATAAACTTGCTCAAATTTAACCTTTTCTACAACATCTAAGGTTTCCTCAAAATCTTCTTGTGTTTCTCCTGGAAAACCAACTATTATATCTGTGCTAAATGTAACATATGGTATTTTATTTTTTATTTTATTAACTAAATTTAAATATGATTCTTTTGTATATTTTCTATTCATATTCTTTAAAACATTAGTACTTCCTGATTGTAATGGTAAATGTATTATTTTACATACCTTATCACAATCCTTTATTGCATCTATAACATCATCTGTAAAATCTTTTGGATGTGGTGATATAAATCTAATTCTTTCAATGCCTTCTATTTTATTAATATCTCTTAACAAGTTTGCAAAACCATATTGTATACTTTTATCTTTTTTTCTTTCAGCATTCATATATGAATTTACATTTTGACCTAATAACGTTATTTCTTTATAACCATCTTTTGCTAATTTAGTTACTTCTTCTATAATATCTTCTGGTCTTCTACTTCTTTCTCGTCCTCTTACATATGGTACTATACAATATGAACAAAAATTATCACATCCATACATAATGGTTACTGATGCTTTTACAGTATCGTTCCTACTAATAGGTAAGCCTTCATATACTTTTCCATCAATATCTATAACATCATTTATCTTAATACTATTTAATATGACTTTATATAAATCTTCTGGCAATTTATGAAGTGTATGAGTTCCAAATATAATATCTACATATGGATAACTCTTTTTTATTTTTTCAATTATATGTTTTTGTTGCATCATACAACCACATATTGCAATTATAGTATTTTTTTTCTCTTTTATTTTTTTTGCTTCACCTAATTTTCCAAATAGTTTATCTTCTGCATTTTCTCTTATACAACAAGTATTAAATACAATAAGGCTTGCTTCTTCCATTTTGTCTATTTTATTGTATCCCATATCTTCTAGCATTCCAGAAATTTTTTCTGAATCATTTTCATTTAGCTGACAGCCCATAGTTAATATATAATATTTATTTTCTTTATTATTTAATTCTTTTATTTTATTTATATATTTTTTTTGTAAATTAATCTCTTCTTCCAAGGATAAAACCTCCCATTTTACGACTAATTTTACCATATTTTAAAATAAAAATCAACAAAAAAGAAGAGATTAAATCTCTTCCTTTATTATAATTACCAGAAAATATATACAAATTGTTATTATGTGACTTACTGTATTCCATATTTTTTCTTGAATCTATCTGCTCTACCACCTGTTGTATTATGTTTTAAGTTTCCTGTCCAATATGGATGGCATTTAGAACAAACATCAACTTTCATATCCTTTTTTGTTGAACTTGTATGTAACACATTTCCACATGCACATGTTATAGTTGTTTCACTAAATTCTGGATGTAATCCTTCTTTCATTTTGTCTTCACCTCTTTCTTGATTTTATAAAAAATACTGCATATTATATTAACATATTTTCTTCATTATTTCAATAGTTATTTTTTATTTTTCTCTTTTTGTTGTTCGAGCATATACTGTCCTGTTGCGGTTAAATCTTCTTTTAATGATGTTTTCTTTACTAATTTATTTACAATATTGAATAAACAAGCAATTATTAATATTATTAAGCCAACTTTTTTCCAATACTTAGCTATCATGTATATTCTCCTTTCAAACAACATAATTATATTATAACTTTTTTTTTATATTTTGTCAATTTTTTAAAATTTCACCGATACAATAATATTTTTAAAATTGGTTATCATTTTTATTTTATTGGTAATTTTTTTCCTCCCATAAGATGAAAATGTAAATGCATTACTTCTTGTCCCCCATCTTCTCCGCAATTTACAACAACTCTATATCCATTTTTATCTATATTTTGTACTTTTGCAAGTTGTTTTATAACACTATATATTTTTCCAATTATTTTTTCATCTTCTGGCTCTATATCATTTATACAATTAATATGTTTTTTTGGAATAACAAGTATATGAACAGGTGCTTTTGGATGAATATCTTTAAACGCAATTATTTCTTCATCTTCATATACTATACAAGATGGTATTTCTCCTTTTATAATTTTACAAAAAATACAATTTTCCATAATTAAACTTCCTCCAAATTTATAAATTATTATTTTTTAATTTTTGCACAGAACCTGCCTTTACAAGCTCTCTACAATTTCTGATACCTAGCTTTTAACATCTAATTTCTAAATCAACACTGCTTTTATTCTTCTTATTCCTGATGATGATGCCTCTTCTTTTTTTATTTTGAATGTTCCTAATTGATTAGTATTCGTTACGTGTGGTCCACCACAAAGTTCCTTTGAAATATCACCTATAAAGTACACAGTAACAATATCTCCATATTTTTCTATAAACATTGCTTCTGCTCCTATTTTTAAAGCTTCTTCTTTTGACATTTCTTTTTTTGTTACAGGAATAGCATCAGCAATCCATTTATTAACTAAATCTTCTGTTTGCTTTATTTCTTCTGGTGTCATTTTGTGGTCACATGGGAAATCAAACCTCATTCTTTCTTCTGTTATATTACTTCCCTTTTGATGAACATTTGGTCCAATAACAATTTTTAAAGCTGCATTTAGCAAATGAGTAGCAGTATGATATTTTATATTCATCTCACTATTACTTGCTAAACCACCTTTAAATTTTTGCACAGAACCTGCCCTTGATTTTTCTTGATGTTCTTTAAATTTTTCATTAAATCCTTGTACATCTACTGTTTTGTTTTGTTCTTTTGCAAGTTCTATTGTAAGCTCTATTGGAAATCCATAGGTATCATATAGTTTAAACGCAACATCTTTATCTATAACTGTTTCATCAGAAGCTTGTACTAATTTTTCAAATTCTTTCAAACCTTTTTCAAGTGTTTTACTAAATCTATTTTTTTCATCTTTTAATACTTGTAATATTACTTGTTCATTTTTTTCAAGTTCATTATATATATTCTTATATTTATCAATTACTATTTTAGCTAAACTTGTTTCCCACTCGCTGTTTAAATCAATATTTAATTTTCTTGCATATCTAATTGCTCTTCTTATTAGTCTTCTTAGAATATATCCTTGATCTGTATTAGATGGCTTAATACCAGCATTATCTCCTGCAATAAATACGCTTGTTCTTATATGATCTGCAACAATTCTCATTGCCTCTTCATTGCCTTCATATGGAAGATTTGATAGTTTTTCAATTTCTTCTATAATTTCTTTCCATAAACTTGATTTATAGTTATCTGTAACGCCTTCTAGAATTGCTACTACTCTTTCAAGTCCCATTCCTGTATCAACGTTTTTATTTTTTAAATTAGTAAATGTACCATTTTCTTCGTGATTATATTGCATAAAAACATTATTCCATATCTCTACCCATCTATCATCCTCAGGATCAAATTTTTTAGGAATTTCTTCATTACTTCTAAAATAAAAAATTTCTGTATCTGGTCCACATGGTCCTAAATTTTCTATATTTGGCCACCAATTACTATCTTCTCCTAAATATGCAATTCTTTCTTCAGGAATGCCTAATTTCATCCATATAGATGCACTTTGGCTATCTTGTGGAACCAAATTGTTACCTTTAAATACAGTAATTGCTAATCTTTCTATTGGTATTTCCAATTTTTTAGTTAAAAAATCAAAGCTATATTTTATTGCTTCTTCTTTAAAATAATCTCCTAAGCTCCAGTTTCCTAACATCTCAAAAAAAGTATGATGTGTTTTATCTCCTACTTCATCTAAGTCTGTTAATCTTACGCATTTTTGAACATCTGCAAGTCTTGTCCCAGCTGGATGTTTTTCTCCTTTTAAATAAGGCACCAATGGTTGCATACCTGCTGTATTAAATAAACATGTTGGATCATTTTCTGGAACTATTGGTGCACTTGGAATTATTGCATGTGAATTTTCTTTAAAAAAATCTAAAAACTTTTCTCTTAAATCAATTGTTTTCATATATGTTCATCCTCCATTTGAATAAATAAATTATAATATAATAAATGTTAAAAATCAATCTTATATTTATTTTAATGAATTTGTTGCATCTTCAATTATTTTATTTTTATCAACTTTTTTTATAATAAAAATAAATAAAAATGTAATTGCAAAAGTAATAGCATATATTAAAATGCTTATTTTCCAATCTCCTTCTACAAGGTTGCCTCCTGCTATTGTTGAAGATACGATACTTGGTATTCTAGCTATAGTTGATATTATAACTAATTTTAATGTACTCATTGGTAACAATCCGCATACATAAGTTAACAAATCTTTTGGCGTGCCAGGTATTATATATAAAATTGTTAAAATAATTTCCATTTTTCTTTGATTTTTAAAGAATTTACTGTTTTCTATTTTATCAATTTTATCTTTTTTAAAAAAATGGTATATATACCCCTTTCCATATTTTTTTACTAAGAATATTATTATATAGGATGTTACAAAAACAGAAACTAGTATAAATATCGTCCCCCATAATCCTCCATAACACATTCCAGCTAAAATTTCTAATGGTTCTCCTGGTATAACTATAAATAGAATTTGTGCTATTTGTAATGCAACTAACATCACAAATCCAACAACTCCTAAGTTATTTATCTTTTCTTTAAATTGAAGCTGTCCATCTTTAGTATTTAATTTTATAATTAATGGAGTTAAGTAAGCTATAACAGCCACAAATGCTATAATTGATGCTATAATTGCTAAAATTTTTAATATATTAAATAATTTCTTTTTTACCATTTTATATTCCTTTTATTTTATTTCATTAGTTTCTTTTTCTCCATTGTATTCATCTACAAAATATAATGGTCTGTTTTTTGTTTCATTAAATATTCTTCCTAAATATTCGCCTATAATTCCAATTAACATTATTTGTATTCCAGAGAAGAATAATATAAGCAAAATAGTAGCTTGGAAAGCTTGTATTGGTTCATTTATAATATTTGATTTTATTATTACATATATAAAATATACAAATAGTGTTAAGAAAGTTGGTATACTAATATATGTAGATATTCTAAGTGGTGATGTTGTAAAAGACGTAATACCATCAATTGCAAGGTCAACTAGTTTTTTATAATTCCATTTTGTTTTACCTGCTATACGAGGATCTCTATCATACAAAACTTCCTTTTTATTATACCCAATCCAACTAAACATACTTTTTGAACATCTTTGTGATTCTCTTAACTTTCTTAATGCATTTACACATCTTCTATCTAGTAGTCTAAAATCTCCAGTATCTTTTTGTATTTCTATTCTAGTTAGGTTTTGCAATACTTTATAATACATTTTAGATGTAAATTTTTTGAAGAAAGTTTCTCCTGCTCTTGTTTTTCTTCTTGCATATACATCATCATAACCTTCTTCCCAATACTTTATTAATTCTGGAATTAATTCAGGTGGATCCTGAAGATCTGCATCCATAAATATAGCGCAATCTCCTTTTGCATAGTCTAAACCAGCAATCATAGCAATTTCTTTTCCAAAATTTCTTGAAAAATTTACATAGCATATACGTTCATCTTTTTTTCTTAAATCCTTAATGATATTTAATGTGTTATCTTTACTTCCATCATTAATAAATAAAATTTCAAATTCATAATTATTTACTTGCTCCATAAGTTTGCTTAATCTTTCATATAAATATGGCAATGCTTCTTCTTCATTGTACGCAGGTATTATTATACTAATTTTTTTCATCATTTTCTCCTTTATTTTTAAATGCAATTAATTTACTAAGAAGATAATTCATAATAATTATTACTATTTGTGCTATTATTTTTATTATATATTCATTTATTCCCATCTTTTGTACTAATATAAATAGCATAGCCTCTTCCACTAATAATGAAAAAATTCTACAACTATAAAATAATATTATTTCTTTGAATAGTTCAATTTTATTTGATGTTTTGCTCTCAAATACAAAAATCTTATTTGTTATATAAGCAAATGTTACAGCTATTATCCATGATAATACATTATTTATTAATAATTCTACATTTAATTTGTTAAATATAAAAAATGCTATAAAATTAATTAATGTTGTTAATACTCCAAATATTAAATAGTTTATTATTTCTTTATATTTTATATATAATTCTTTTATTTTTTTCATTTTGAAAACTCCTTAGTAAATTCAATTGCTTTGTTTTTTAAATCATCTAATGTTCCATCATTTTCTATATAGTAATCGTATTCATATTCATTAACTTTACCATCAGAATTATTTGAAACAATAAGGTTTACACGTGGGTTAGTTATTAAAAGTGTTTTTGCATTTAGCAGTTTTTTGGTCTTTTTAATTTCATCTATTTCTCTTATATGTATAAACATTAAGTTATCATTTGAATTTTTAAACTTTTCTGCCATTTGCATAACATATTTTGTTGGTGCGTCATTATAGTCAATACTTAATCTTTTTAAGTCAACTAACAATTTTCTAGAAACTTCATCTTTTTCACCATTCCATCCAACTAAAATTTTTGCTGCCTCTTTTACCTTATCAACTGTTGATATATTTAAAACCTTTTCTACTTCACTACAAAAGCTAACAAATGTATCTTTTCCGGCGCCTCCTGTACCATTTATTATAATAATATTTTTATCCATTTTTCATTCCTTCTTTTATATAATTTATTTCTTCTTCCATATCTAGTCTTACAAATAGTGGCTCACCTTTTTGAGTAACAATTATTTTATCTGGTATTAAATTATTCTTATATAAACTATCCCAAGTTTTTAATTCATCTTTATTTATATTTAATTGATTTAATATTTTTTCAGATGTTTCTTCCATAAATGGTTTTATGAGTATTGCTATTTTTCTTAGTATTTCTACTAAGTGATACATTACTGCCTCTAATTTATCTTTATTTTGTTCATCTTTTGCCAAAATCCAAGGTGCAGTTTCATCTATATATTTATTTGCTCTTGATACTAAATTCCAAATTTCAGATATAGCATTACTTATATGGTATTCATCCATTTTTTCTTCTACAAGTTTTATTTGATTTATAGAATATTTTTCTATTTTTTCGTCTAACAAGCTAGAAACATTATATTTTGGTATAGCGCCATTAAAATATTTATTTATCATTCCAATTGTTCTATTTAAAAGATTTCCTAAATCATTACATAAATCAAAATTAAATCTTTCCACAAAATCCTCTGGTGTAAATATTGAATCTTGAGCAAAAGACATTTCTTTTAATAAATAATACTTAGTCGCATCTAATCCATATCTATTAATTAAGGTTTCTGGATATATTACATTTCCCTTAGATTTAGACATTTTTCCATCTTTCATCATAAACCAACTATGGGCATATATTTTCTTAGGAAGCGGAAGATCTAAAGCCATTAAAAATATAGGCCAATAGATGCCATGAAATCTTATTATATCTTTTCCAACTAAATGTAAATCTGCGGGCCAATATTTTTTAAATAATGTATCATCATCAGAGCCATAACCTAATGCAGTAATATAATTAGTTAATGCATCAAGCCACACATATATAACATGTTTAGGATTACTTCTTACTTTTATTCCCCAATCAAAGCTTGTTCTACTTACACATAAATCCTCTAGTCCAGGCTTTAAGAAATTATTAAATAATTCATTTTTTCTTGATTCTGGCTGTATAAAATCAGGATTTTCTTCATAAAATTTTATTAATCTATCTGCATATTTTTTCATATTAAAAAAATATGATTCTTCTTTCATTTTTTTTACTTCTCTTCCACAATCTGGACATTTCCCATCAACCAATTGTGTTTGTGTAAAATATGTCTCGCAAGGTACACAATACCAACCTTCATATTCTCCAAGATATATATCACCTTGTTTCATTAATTTATCGAATATTTCTTCAACTGTTTTTTCGTGTCTAGATTCTGTTGTTCTTATAAAATAATCATAATCTATATTCATTTTTTTCCATAATTCTTTTGCTTGCTTTGCCATTTCATCTACATGTTCTTTAGGAGTTTTGCCATTTTTTTCTGCAACCTGCTGAATTTTTTGTCCATGTTCATCTAATCCTGTTAATAAAAAGGCATCATAACCTCTCATTTTTTTATATTTTTTTATAGTATCTGCTAAAGTTGTACAATATGCTGTTCCAATATGAAACTTTCCACTTGGATAATATATTGGTGTAGTAATGTAAAATGTTTTATTTTCCATATTATTCCTCCCCAATGAAACTAAAACTTTTTGTTTTTTAAATCTATCTAGCATTTATATTTTAACAAGAATATCACTTTATTGCAATATATTTTAAATTATTCTTTATTTTTCTTAGATTTTATTATATAATTAATTATTATGAAAGAGTTAATTGTTGATAAAAATTATGATGGTAAGAAACTTAATAATTTTATACTTGATAATTTTAAAAATCTATCTTTAAATACATTATATAAAGCTCTGAGGAAAAAGGATATTAAGGTTAACAATAAGAGAATTAATGAAAATATAACTATCTTTTTTAATGATGTTGTTCAAGTATTCATATCTGATGATTTGCTATATGGCAATACAAATATTACATTAGATATTATTTATGAAGATGATAATATTATTGTTGTAAATAAACCTGCTAATATTGAAGTTTTAGCAGATGGTCAATTTTCATCTATTACCAGTATTTTACAAAAAAAATATACAAATATCCTTGAGAATGACTTTCCTTATCCATGTCATAGGTTAGATAGAAATACTAAAGGACTATTATTGTTTGCTAAAAATAAAAAGACTTTAGATTTTATGTTTGAAAAATTTAAAGCAAAGGAAATCGATAAATTTTATAGATGTATGGTCTATGGTATTCCTAGTAAATCTTCAGATATTTTAAATGCTTATCTTTTTAAGGATAATAAAAAATCCTTAGTTTATATTTCAGATGTTTATAAAAAAGGATATCAAAAAATTACTACTTCATATAAAATAATAGATATAGACAATAAAAATAATACTAGCATATTAGAAGTTAAATTGGAAACTGGAAAAACACATCAAATTCGTGCTCACCTAGCCCATATAGGACATCCTATAATTGGTGATGGAAAATATGGAATTAATCAAATAAATAAAAAATTTAATAAAAAAACACAAGAACTATGTTCTTATAAACTTATATTTAATTTCAAATCTTATACTAAAGAATTTGGTTATTTAAATGGAAAAGAATTTTGTTTGAAATAAATTACAAATAGGGTAGGCACAAGACCTACCCCTACATCAATTTATCAGTCCTCTTTCTCTAAATCTTTCCACATTTCATTTAAATCAGTATATCCTTTACTTAAACCTATTCCTTTTTCTGCATCTTCAATTGCCTTTATAGTTTC
Organism: uncultured Clostridia bacterium; assembly: GCA_947624925.1. GTDB lineage: Bacteria > Bacillota > Clostridia > TANB77 > CAG-508 > HGM13634. The sequence goes on from CANQMG010000023.1 coordinate 12,453, forward strand.
AGTATTTAATTTTGGTACTTTTATTTCAAATGGAATACTTTCTGTTAAAATTATTTGTCTTAATAACATATTAATAACATTAGTGAAATTTGTTCCTAAATATTCAAGAGTTTCCTTGGCTTGTTCTTTTACTTTTTCATCTACATTTACATTTATTGTAGCCACATCATCACCTCCTTAATATAATATATGTATATTATAACATATTATGTGTATAATATCAACACTTTTTATAAATTTTACAAATAGGGTAGGCACAAGACCTACCCTTACATCAATTATAGCATTTTTAAATATTTTTTTAATTTATTAGTTTTCAAAAAATCTATTAAATTCTTTTTCTGAAATTGTTTCTTTTTCTAATAATGTTTGAGCTACAGCATGTAAAATATTCATATTTTGTCTTAATATTGCTTGTGCTTTAACATATGCTGTATCTATTAATTGCTTTATTTCTTTTCCTATTTCATCTTCAATATCTTTTCCAAAAATTTGAATTTCATATGGATTCTCTGTTTTTAATGATACTGGTCCTATATTATCACTCATTCCATATACTGTTACCATATCTCTTGCTATTTGAGTTGCTACCTCTATATCATTACTTGCTCCTGTAGATATATCGTCTAAAGCTATTTTTTCTGCAGCTCTACCTCCTAATAAGGAAATTAATCTTTCTTCCATTTCTGTTTTTGATACATAAAATTTATCTTCATTTGTTTTATACATTGTATAACCGCCTGCAAAACCTCTAGGTACTATTGATACTTCCTTTATGTCCATACTTGTTTGTAAAAATTTACTAACAATAGCATGTCCTGCCTCATGATATGCTGTTAGCTTTTTATCTTTATCTGATATCACTCTACTTGTCTTTTGTAAACCAATAGTTACCTTTTTTACAGCTTCTTCTAAATCGTCTTTTTCAATACTTTCATGATTTTTTATTGTTGCAATTATTGCTGCCTCATTTAATACATTAGCAAGTTCTGCTCCTGTAAATCCGGCTGTATCCTCAGCAATATCCTTAAAATCTATATCATCTGCAAATTTTTTATCTGAACTATGAATTTTTAATATTTCTTCTCTTCCTCTTATATCTGGAGGTGCTATAGTAATTTGTCTATCAAATCTTCCTGGTCTTAATAAAGCTTTGTCTAACATTTCAGGTCTGTTTGTAGCTGCTAATACTATAATTGTTTCATTTGTTTCAAATCCATCCATTTCTACCAATAATTGATTTAGTGTTTGATTATTTTCTGATTCAGCACCACTTGAACTAGTTCTCCTTGCGCCTATTGCATCAATTTCATCTATAAATACAATACAAGGAGAGATTTTTCTTGCCTTTTCAAATAACTTTCTTACTCTTGAAGCTCCTAATCCAGCAAATAATTCTATGAATTCTGAGCCACTCATAGATATAAAAGGTACTCCTGCCTCACCTGCAATTGCTTTTGCAATTAATGTTTTACCTGTACCTGGTTTTCCGCAAAGTAAAATTCCTCTTGGTACTTTTGCCCCCATTTTTTGAAACTTTTTAGGATCTTTTAAGAAGTCAACTATTTCAATTAATTCATTTTTTTCTTCATCTAATCCTGCTACATCTTTAAACCTTACTTTAGTATCATTTTCATTTGCTTCATATACTTTTCCTTTATCACCTAGTCCTTGCATTTTTAGTATAACAAAAAATAATATTACTAATAAGATTGTAGGTAAAAGTGTAAATATACCATTAGATATTCTAAAAAAAACATTAGACTGTTTTTGCTGTAAATCTATTTCATCTTCTAATACTTTTTCATGAATAAATTCTATAAATGCTTGTGTATTTGGCACAATAGAACTTTTTTCTTTATCATCATTTTTTATTTTTACTTTAATAGCTGTGCTTCCAACAGTCATTTCTATTTTTTCAACATTTCCAGAATATATATTTTTAATTAAGTCTGAATAAGGCATAACATTTTCTTGTTCTTTTTTTTGGTTGTTTGAATATATAATATATGAAATAGAACCAATTATAGCTAATACTAATAATATTAAAATTACTATTAAATATTTTTTATTTTTATTATTTTTTTCTTCTTCTTTTTCTTTCATTATTTCCTCCGGATATATATTTTTGACATAAAGCCATAAGATTTCTCTAATTTATGCATTTGAGCCTTCTGGTGATTCCCCTTCTAGATTGTTATCTTCTTTATTTTTTTTATCTTTTTTAGGCTTATTTTCATTTTCTTTATCTTTATCTTTTTCTTTTTCATCTTTATTTTCTTCATCTTTTATAATTTCGTCTTTAATTTTTTTATGTTTCTCTTGTAGCTTTATTAGTTCCATTTGACGATTTATAAAATCAGATTTTATGATAAATATAGCAACAATTACATATATATATGAGATGGCATTATACATCCAATCAAAATATTTTATTTCAAAACCTGTAAATATATTTACTACTGTATAAATAATATTTAGCATAACAGACAATGTTAAAGCATGCACACCTATATTAAAACTAGGACCAAATTTCATTCTCATTTTTGATAGCAATGAAACTAATCTTGCTAATATTGCTAAAATAAACGCATCTAATAATAATGTAATAAAATAAATTGGATATAAATATATAAACAAAATTGCAAAAATAACAATACAAACTAAAACTTTATTTACATTTGATATATATTCTATTAAAGTATTTTTATCAAAATTTCCTATATTATAACTTTCTGAAATATCTGAATAATTATATTCTACTTTACCAGTTATTGATGGATTCTGCAGAATTATTCTATCCTTTAAAATTAGAATAGCAATATTATTTGATTTAACTTGTTCATCATATTTTTCTAAATCATCTATATTAGATTTTGTATCTATTATAATGATTTGCGAAGAGTCATTTTGCTTTAATTCTATTGTTTTTTCTTCTTCAAAATTTAATATATTATTTTCAAATTTAAAATAAGGTAATTCATCTTTTATATAGCTAAATATATTTTTAAAACCTTGTATATATTGATATGTAAGAGCAATACATAAGATTGAAGTAAAAATCAATACAAGCTTTAATGCATATTTAATTGCATCAGAAGTTTTTTCTAAAGCAAAATCCTCATACTTATCGAAATCATTTATACTTTTTAATACTTTTTTAAAAAATCCTAACTTATTTTCATCATTTGACATTATATTTCACCTCATACAATATTTTGTTGCAATATTATTATTTCTTTTTTATTAAATTTTTATTTATATTTTTTCTATTATTGCCCCATCTTTTGTATCTTTAACAATATATCCTTGTAAACTTATTTGCTCTCTTAATTTATCAGATAAATCCCAATTTTTTTCTTTTCTTGCTATTTCTCTTTTATTTATTAATTCCTGTACTTCATTTGGAATTTCTTCTGAAAATTCTTCATCTTTATCTAATTGAAGTCCTAAAACTTCATCAAACTTTAATAACAAATTTGATAACTGTATTGATTTTTTAGGATATCTTACTATATCCCAAACAACACTCATAGCTAAAGGCATATTCAAATCGTCATTTATTGCCTCCATAAATTTTTGCTCATAATCATTTATAACGTTTTCTTCAATTTGTTCGTTTCCTTCTTGATGTTTCTTTAATCCTTCTTTTAATCTTTTTAATGATATTTTTGCTGTATCTAACGCTTCCCAAGTAAAGTTTATTTTTTTTCTATAATGTGATGCAAAATTAAACATTTTGTAATCTAATGGACTATATCCTTTTTCTTTTAAATCTTTTAAAGTATACAAATTATTTAAACTTTTTGACATTTTCTTACCATCTACTTGTAAAAATTCAACATGCATCCAATAATGAGCTGGTATTTTTCCACAATATCCTTTTCCTTGAGCAATCTCGTTCTCATGATGAACTGGTATATGGTCAATTCCGCCAGTATGAATATCAAACTCATCACCTAAATATTTATTGCTCATTGCAGAACATTCTAAATGCCAACCTGGATAACATTCTCCCCAAAAGGTATCCCATTTCATTAAATGATTTTTTGGAGCTTTTATCCAAATTGCAAAGTCAGTTGCATTTTTCTTGTTTTTATCAAACTCTACCCTTGCTCCTGCTATTTGATTTTCTGCGTTTATATTAGATAATACGCCATACTTATCTAGCTTTGATGTATCAAAATATATTGTATTTTCTGTTTCATATGCATATCCATTCTCTATTATTTTTTTAACATATTCTTCCATAACTTTTATATGTTCTGTTGCTCTTGCTATAACATCTGGCATATCAATATTCAATTTTTTCATGTCCTCTAGAAATATGTTTGTATAAAAATCTGCAATTTTAAATGGATCTTTATGTTCTCTTCTGGCAGCCTTTATCATTTTGTCTTCGCCTTCATCTGCATCTGAAACCAAATGACCTACATCTGTTATATTCATAACATGTTTAATTCTATATCCATTATATTTTAAAACTCTTCTTAATGTATCCATAAAAAGATAAGCTCTTAGGTTTCCAATATGAGCAAAATCATACACTGTTGGTCCACAAGTATATATTTTTACTTCTTTTTCATGAATTGGTTTAAATACCTGTTTATCTCTTGTTAATGTATTATATATAGATAATTCCATATAATTAATTTCCTTTCCTTTTAAGTAGTTACAGCATTTTTTGCTGTATTTGTATTATTGGTTGTAGTATTATTGACAGATGAGTTTGTATTAGGTGGTGTTACAGGTTTAGGAGTATCAGTAGATGTACTTTTTACATTTACAGTTCTTTTTACATTTGCTATATTTCCTGCCAAATCTGTAACAGAATATGTTATTATATATGTTCCTGCTTTTTTAGTGTCAACAGTTCCTGAAACTGTTATTTTGCTTGTTATATCACCATCAATGTCATCTGTTGCCGTGGCTCCTAATTCTGTATAAACTGAATTTAATTCTAAGTTTATAATAGGATTTCCTTTTAATGTTATTACTGGTGCAACTTCATCTTTAAATTCTTCATCACATTTATCTGTTGGAAGCATATATTTAGCATCTCCAGCTTTTTCCCAAACTTTTTTATCTGTTTGTCTTGTTATAAATACTTTTGTTTCCTTTTCCTTGCAATTTTCATTAGCTAATTTATTAGTTTTTTTACATATTTCTGCCTCTACATGACAAGTACAACTTTTATTTGGTACAGTACCTTTTACAAAATACTCTGTATAAACTCTACTTCCTCTTTGATCTTTTTTACAAAGATCTGTAGCAAGCATGCCGGAATCCTTACATATAACTGCTGTAACTATATTATCAGGTTTTTCAAACTTTTTTTTCTCTAAACCTTTATGAATATCTTTCATAACATTAGACCATATAGTGTTTGAATGATAAGCAGTTGCAGCCTCGTTTTTATCAAATCCATACCATACAGATGCTGTATAATATGGTGTAAAACCGCAAAGCCATTTATCATAATTATCATTTGTTGTTCCAGTTTTTGCAGCAACATCCATTCCTGATATTTTTGCCATCGTTGCTGTTCCTCCAGAACCATTTACAGGTTCTGTTAATAGTTCTTTCAAAATATATGAATTCTGTTCAGAAAAAACTCTTTTAGTTTCTTGTTTTGGTTCTAAGATTGTTTTACCTGTTGAATCTACAACTTTAGTATAAAATGTTGGGCTAATATATTCTCCATCATTTGCAATACAAGCATAAGCAGCTGCCATTTC
>CANQMG010000024.1 GCA_947624925.1 uncultured Clostridia bacterium
AAACTCAAATCGGCACGAACAAAGAGCGCCTAGGCGCTTTGTTCTATATGGGGGCTGTAATGAAAAGGATACATAGTTAAGGGAGCCCTATATGAGCTTACTGATAACCTTTTCATTACAAGTTTAAAAGCATAATTAATAAACGCAAATAATTTTATTTGCAATCGAAATTAGGTATCTATTTGATTATATACGCATTTTGAAATTATAAGAAATTTTACTGACAGTAAAACTTTTGATTAAAAAATATATAGAAAAAATTTAATATATATTAATTATATTTATAATACTCCAAAATTATCATATTGTCAAGAAAAAAATTATGACAAAATTCCCCATATTACGACAGAACTAATCATCCCAACTAAATCTGCCAATAGAGCTGCAACAAGAACGAAACGTATTTTTTTTATTCCAACAGCACTTGTATATATAGCAATTGTGTATAATGTTGTTTCAGTAGAACCCATAATAGTAGATGCAATTAAGCCAATCTTAGAATCAACCCCATATGTTGTCATTATATCTGTAGCAATTGCCATAGACGCACTTCCAGAAATTGGACGTAAAAATGCTAATGGAAGAATTTCAGATGGAATTTTAAGAATATTTATAACAGGTCTTATTACATTTATAATTAAATCTAATATCCCAGAAGTACGTAATGCTCCAATTGCTAAAAAAATTCCAATTAAAGTAGGAAAGATTCTCAAAACAATTTCTATTCCTTCTGTTGCACCAGATATAAAAGTATCAAAAACTTTATTTTTTTCAATTAATCCGTATATAATTATAATTAATATTGTAAAAGGAATTGCAACTGCAGATATATAATTTATTATTGCCATAATGCCTCCATAAATAATTTAAAATTTTTTAGATAATATTTTACCGCTAATTATTGCCGTAATCGCTGCGAGTATAGTTGAAAACCAAACAGCAAGGATTATTTTTGTAGGTTCAGTAGATCCTAAAGAACTTCTTATAGCTATTACTGTTGTTGGAATAATTTGCAATGAAGCGGTATTTATTAAAATAAAAAATGCCATAGGATTTGTAAGAGTATCTTTTTTAGGATTATCCTTTTGCATTGTTTTCATTGCTTTTAGTCCTATTGGAGTTGCAGCGTTGCCAAGGCCCAATATATTTGCAGTAACATTCATAGAAATTTCTTCATATGATTTATCTGTTTTTTTTATCTCAGGGAAAATAAAACGCATAAATGGGTATAATAGTTTAGAAAGATTTTTTACTAAAGATGTTTTCATTGCTATTTGCATTATTCCATTCCAAAGACATATTGTACCTAAAAAGTTAATACTTAGCTCTACAGCACTTGCTGCTGAGTCAAAAATAGAGTTATTAATGGCTTCAATATTTCCAGAAAAAATAGCGTAAATATATGAAATTATTATAAATATAGGCCATATAGTATTTAACATATAATTAGCTCCTTTTATGAAAGTTCAAAAATCTTATACAAAAATTATATTCTTTATTTTCATAAAAAGAACAAGCGGTTTTGTAAAAATTTTATTGACTAAGCATAATAAAATATGATATCATAAAAGCAATGAAAATTGTCGAATTTTGTAATTAAGTTATATGATTAAAATTATCTAAAAGGAGGGCAGATATGAAATCAACTGGAATAGTAAGAAAAGTTGATGAGCTTGGAAGAGTAGTTATACCAATAGAACTAAGAAACAAGTTAGGTATTTACGAAAAAGATCCAATTGAAATATATGTTGACGGCACATCTATTGTATTAAAAAAATATGAACCAAACTGTATTTTTTGTGGGGGATCTAAAAATGTAGCCGAATATAATAAAAAATTAATATGTGAAAAATGTGCTGAAAGAATAGGAAGGATTGATTTTAATGAAAAAAAATAAAGGGTATAAACCCTTTTATTTTTTATCTAAAAATTTCATATAAATTTCATTTTTAGAAGTTTTTTTATCTTTCGCTATTTTTTTTATAATTTCATTTTTAGCAAATCCTAATGATTTATAATATTCATAATGTTCATCTAAACTCATATTCTCAAATTCATTATTTTCAATTAAATTTGATTTGTTTTTTTCAATAATCAATACATATTCACCTTTGGGGCTTGTTATATTTTTTAGTAGTTCTTCTGTTGTACCACAAATAAAATTTTCATGTATTTTAGTTAATTCTTTTGCAACAACAATTTTTCTATTTTCTAAAATATTACTAAAATCTTTTAATGTTGAGATAAGTTTATGAGGTGCTTCATATATTATTGTAGTTCTTGTTGCATTTTTGATTTCTTCTAACTTTTCTAACCTATTTTTTTTATTTAAAGGTAAAAATCCTAAAAAATAAAATTCCTTAGCATCTATACCAGATGCTATAAGAGCAGTAATAAAAGCACAAGGCCCAGGGATTGGTATTACAGTAATATTATTTTCTAAAGCAAGTTTTACAACTTCTTCTCCTGGATCAGAAATTACTGGAGTGCCAGCATCAGAAACTAAAGCAATATTTTTTCCTTCCAATAATTTATCTATAATGTATTGAGATTTTGTTTCTTCATTATGTCTATGATAACTAAATAATGGTTTAGATATATTTAAATGATTTAATAATTTTAATGTATGTCTCGTATCTTCTGCAGCTATAAGATCAACATTTTCTAATGTCTTAATTGCTCTTAAAGTTATGTCTTCTAAGTTTCCAATTGGAGTTGCAACTAAATATAATTTACCAGTCATTTTTATACCTCTTTCAATTTATTATATATTTTTAATATTTCATCTGTATATTCATTTTTAGAATTATATATTATTAATGGTTTATCTATTTTTAAAAATGGTTTTGCATTCTTTTTTGACTTAATTAAAACTAATTTAGGTTCAGAATTTTGAGTAGAATATACAAACCTTATTTTTTTTGGTTCTAATTTATATTTTCTTAAAAGATATATTATATCCACTAATCTATCAGACCTATGAACTAAATAAAAAGTACCATTATCTTTAAGCATTTTAAAAGATATCTTTATAAAATCTTCTAAAGATGCAGATATTTCATGTCTAGATATTAACTTTGATTGATTAATATTTTCAAGTCCAGAATTATTTTTTATGTATGGTGGATTAGAAACAATTGCATCAAAAGTTTCTATATCAAAAAAATTAGTTAAATCTTTTATATTACAATTTATAACTTCGAATTTATTTTCTAAATTATTTAATTTAATACTTCTATTTGCCATATCAGATACGGCTTCTTGAAGCTCTATTCCATAAATCTTAGAAAGCTTTGTTTTTTCGCACAAAAGAAGTCCAATAATTCCTGTTCCAGTACCTAAGTCTAATACATTTGATTTATCTGGCAAATCCTTGGCAAAATCAGATAAAAGAACACTATCAATACCAAAACAAAATCCATTTTTATCTTGAATAATTTTTAGTCCTTTAAATTCTAAATCATCAATTCTCTCTGTATCCTTTAAAAAAACGTCCATTATTATAACCCTTTATTTTTTTTTACATATTATATATTAAAAAAGTTATTTTGAAAAGGGTTGATTTAAATGGATTGCAATTTATATAGAGGTGGAGAAGAAAAAAAGAAAAAAGGATTTAAGCAAAAAAAAGAAAATACTCTTAAATCCTTGAAAGAAGTAGAGTATTTTTTAAGAAACTTTAAAGATAAATATAAATATGTAAAATTGTATAAAATTTTTAAATAATTAGTCTGCTCTTGAGAAATTTTCCTTAAAATTCATATTATTATCATTAAAAGACAAATTTTCTTCACCATCTATTAATATTCTTACATAAGAAACTTCATTTAATTCTGTCAGTGAATTAACTATTGAAAAAATGGTATTAGTTTCATTCTCAAGTCCACCTGGGTGATTGTCTATAAACTCTTTAGATAAGTCTAAATAAACAACGTCACCCACTAGGTATGCATTATTTACTTTTGTACCTGAAGGAATAGCAGATTCTAATTTATCACTTTTAGGACCTTCCATTAATAAATTAAAAATTTCTAAATAAGGATTTACGGCAAGGACCTTAACATCAATAGAACGTGCCTCAGGCATTAAAGTATTGGTTTCCTTATTTTTAAAATATAGTGATAAAATAGTTTTTCTAATTTCTTCTTCAGAAATTTCTTCTTCTGGAGTATACTCGTCAATAATATTTGTATTTTTATTAGGTTTCAATTTAAGAAAAAGTAAAATACCAATACAAATTATTATTAGAATAATAATAAAAATCATAAATTTTTTATACATAAAACCTCCCATTCTAGCAATACAACTAAAATATATTAAATCATTTATCTAATAATATTAAAGACAAGTTTAATTTAGAACCAGAAATAAAAAATAGAATAAAATAAAAAAACTAACATATAATATAGAAAAAGTGCAAACTAAGTATTGACAAAAAGAATATAAAATATTATAATGTAAAAGACATCGCGGGGTGGAGCAGTTGGCAGCTCGTCGGGCTCATAACCCGAAGGTCGATAGTTCGAGTCTATCCCCCGCAACCAACTTATAGCAAGTCTTTTAGAGATTTGCTATTTTTTATTTTACCCCTAAAAAGTGCCATTTGGGGAAATTTTGGGGAAGAAAACCTCACAACTTATTGATATTTCTAATAAAATTTCAGTAAAAGACTATGGGAAACCTAAAAAATAATTTAGTAGTCTTTTACTTTTTTATCGTGAAAAGTTTAATGACTTTAGTGAAAAAAGATTTTAACTAATTTTGTGGTAGTAGCAAGTTTTCTAATGCAAATCCTGCAGTTTTATTATGAGAAATAATAGGATGTACATAGAAATTATAAGTTGTTGTAATTTGTGCATGTCCAAGTCTTGCTGCTACAACTGAGACATCGATATTTTGTGCTATCAGAAGAGTAGCATTCGTATGTCTTAGCCCATGAAAGTTAATTACAGGTAGTCCAATTTGTGCTACAAATTTTTCAAACCATTTGCTAATAGTAGAAGGGTGCATAGGTCTGCCATCTGCTTGCACGAATAACCTATTAGAATCAATCCATAATTCGCCGTAAATCGATTTTTGTTCTTTATACCATAACTTATATTCCTCAAGTAAAGAAATGATAAATTCGGGTATTGCAATTTCTCTAATGGAACTTTCTGTTTTAGGAACTTTTGTAAAAACTCCCATATCTGATAGATACTGACTAGAACGATTAATACTGATAATTCCATTTTTAAAATCAACATCTTGCCATTCTAATCCCATTAACTCGCCTAAACGAACACCAGTAAATACAGTAAGAATTATTGCAACTTTGTATTTAGTATCTTCGCTAGATAATAGTTCTAAATTTTCTAGTAATATTTTAGTTTGCTCATCATCATAAGATCTTCTTTTTGGTTTTCTAGCTTTAGGTGGTTGAACACGTTCAGCAGGATTCGCCACTATTAATTGCCAATAAACTGCTTTGTGAAGCATTGCTCTTAATAATCTGTGATGCTCTAAAATGGTTTTACCAGATAAGGGCTTTTTAGTTTTTGAACCATTGTTACCTTTTTTTCTAACTAACTGAGTATCTTTTTCAAGTAAATCATAAAACTTCATAATGTCAGTTGGTCTGATTTTATTAATATAAAAATGTCCAAAGTATGGTAAAAGTCTTGTTTCTAACATTCTACAATAACGTTTATATGTTGATGGAGCAAGTTCTTTTCCATATTTCTGTGAATTCAGAAAATTTGAGAGATTTACCATCTATAACTAAGCCATTTTGTACTTCAGTAACAAATTTCGCTAGTTCAACTTCTGCATCTTTTTTAGTTCCATGTACTGTTTTCCTATGTATCATTGGATTTCCATTTAGGTCAAATCCTTCAGATACTGTTAACCTGTAACTATTTTTTCCTCTTTTTTCTATACTCCCAGCCATTACTTATTTCACCTCCTTTCAAGTATGCCTATGGGTGGGAGGAGTATGTATATAATTGTTAACAAAAATATTATACAACAATAGTTAACAAAATGCAATAGTTTTCAAAAAGAAACTTAAAAATTTTATGAGTATAATAAAATGCAGAAAATTGTCGAAACTTTAATGCTAAAGAATTGCTGGACTTTTTACAGAAAATGTGATATTATGTGACAAACGAAAGGAGAAATTATAATGAGTTATAAAAATAAAGTTTATGTGTCTATGGATGCAGACAATGATTTAAGATATTATTATTTAATGAAGGCATGGAAACAAAACGATAACACAGATTTTAATTTTTATGATGCACATGATTTGAACAATATTTATGATAAAAGTGAAGAATCAATAAAAGCAGGTTTACAGGAGAGATTTAGAAATACAAAAGTATTTGTTTTATTAGTTGGTGACCATACAAAATATTTATACAAATATGTTAGATGGGAAATAGAACAAGCAATAAAAAGAGATATTCCATGTATAGTTGTTAATTTAAATGGAAAGAGAAGTATGGATGAAGACAAATGTCCAGCTTTAATGAGAGACCATTTAGCAATGCATATAAGTTTTAATTCTAAAATTTTACAATATGCTCTTGAAAATTGGCCTAGTTCATATGAACAATACACTAAAGAAGGAAAAAGCGGAGCATATTATTATAAAGATAATGTATATAGGGAATTGGGATTATAATGGAGTATTTTATAAAAAATATATGGCCAGTTTTAAAAAAGGATGTTATTAGTATACTAGCTTACATTGGAGCTATTGTAACTATTAATGATATTTTTGGATTTTTTGATGTAACTATTTCAACAATATTGTATGTTATAATCCTAATTGTAGGTATAATAGTAGTTATTGTTGCTAACTGGCCCAAAAGGGAATATTTATTTAATATAAAAAATAGAGATATAAAAATAAAATTAAAAATTGGTGATTTGTTAAAAGAGAAAGCAGCAATAGTAGTACCAACAAATTCAACATTTGATACAAATACAGAAAATGATTTTATTAGTATAAATAGTGTTCAGGGGCAAGTTCAAAACAAATATTTTAAAAATAATATTACTACATTGGATTATCTAATTGAAAAAGAGTTAGAAGATAAAAAATATATAGAACTAAAAGATAGAGAAAAAACAAAAACAAAAAGATATGAAATTGGAACTACAGTTGAAATCAATCAAAATGGATGTAGATTTTATTTTTTAGCTGATTCAGATATAAATGCAAAAGGTAAAACAATAAATCCTTCAACTATGAATATTACTGATTCTTTATCACGATTATGGCAACATATTGGAGAGTATGGACATGTTGAACCTATCGCTATTCCAATTATAGGAACTGGAAGAATGGGAATAGTGGATTCCAGAGAAGAGATACTTAAGCATATAATATTTTCATTTGTAGCCAATAACACAACGAAAAAAATAGCAACAGAATTAATTATTTGCATTAGAAAAGATGATATCAAGAAATATAATATAAATATAAATAAAATAGTTGAATATATAAAATATACATGTGAATATCAATATGAAAAGATCAAGGAAATTAATAATGGAATAGGAATAGAATAAAAAATAAATTTAAAGGAAAAGCACTTAACTTTTCCTTATTTTTTAATATTTTAGATATATATAAATCAAATGCTTTTAAAGAGTTTTAAAATTTTCATTTAAGTGTAATTCATTGATTATCTCATTATTTTTGACATAAAAATCATTTTCTAATTTTCTAAAGTCTGTTAACTTTATTTTTGCATATGACAAAGGAGGTAATATTTCTCCTGTTAAATCATATTTTATTTGAGTAATTAATAGACAATAAGCAGTAATTGTTAAAATTGTTTGATTACTATTCTTTTCACTAGGAGATTGATTTATATTTTGATTATTATATAAACTAGTCTGTAAATAGGTTAATATTTTAATTGCATCTAAACTTCCGTATGAAAGTATATTTGAAACTAATAATTGATATGTTTTTGGGCTAATATTATTTGGATCATTTAGTAAATTCGATACATCAAGAATAATAGATTGCAATTTTTCAATATTTAATGTTGTTTTGTTATTTTTTAGCTCTTCTTTATAATTCCTTTTATTCATATTATAAGTAACAATTAAACCTATTATTGTAATAATACTCGTTATAGTAGTTGATATTAAAGCAGCTATTATTTCATCTCCCATATTTAAAAACCTCCTTAGTTTTCATCTAACCATTTATCAAAATCTTCATAAGTTTTTTTCTCATTTCTTATATCATCCATAAATTTTTTAGCATCTTTTTTCCAATTTTCATAATCTTTTTTGTAAACTTCTATATCAGGATTACGCTTTACTAACATTGCTTTTTTGGCATAAATCTTACGGTATTTACCATAAACTTTATCATTTTCTTGCTTAATTCTTTGAGCAATTTGGTTACCAATATCTTTGCAGGTCTGAGTACCTTTAAATAAATTATCGCAATAACTAACTCTTGGATTATCAGTTATAAAGTATTTACCACAATTCTTACATTTTTTTATTATATAATTATTTTCTTCTACAAATTTAAATAATGTAATATAAAGTATAGTATAAACACTAGGACTTGTTGCATTAGTTTCGGCATATACATCAGCAAAATGTTGCCCAGTTGTGAAAAACTCCAATAATTTTTCTTCACTACTTTCAAGATATTCAGGAATGATTTTATAATTAAAAGCATCATCTATTTGAAAATCAGTAACATACTGTTTTAATATTTTAAAATGTGAAGTATAATAAATATAGAAACGTATCTTATTAGTCATTGCTCTTGAATTTTCAAGAGGATGTTTGGTGAATATGTAGTCAACAAATTCAGAGTAAATTTTTTGAACTTGTATAGCATCTTTTTTTATTGATTTGAAGTATTTTTTTCCTAAATTTTCAATCTCACTATAACTATAAGACTTATCAATCTTTAAATTTTCTATATCGTTTTTTTCAAAATATCTTATATAAGAGGTAAAAAATTTAGTAAACCAAACAAAATATTCATCAAAATTAGAGAAATCTGTATTTAAAAAATCAATTAAATTTGTTCCAGTGTCACAAATTGAAAAATGTTCTTTTATAAAGAAATGACAATTTGGAAGTTCACCTAATTCGTAGTAATGTAGCTTTTTGGGTATATCTAAATGATCTATTTTTCTTTTTATTTCATTTGTAAAAGGTTTGGTTTTTACACGTTTAGTAAATAATTCTTCATATTCTTTATATTCATCTTCAGTTAAGCAATCTTTTATAATATCTAAAATTGAAACACCTTCAGGTAATTTACGATCTGGATCACCATACAATAGAGTTATATGTTTAATTTCTTCTTCAGCAGTAATAGAGATGTTTATATTACTATTTATTTTATTTTCTTTCATAATTCCTCCGTTAACAGTAGATAAAAATAATTAAAGTTAACCTGCTATCAAAATAACCTAAAAAGTATTTACAAAGTTAACTATAAACAATATAATACATTTGTTAACAAAAGTCAATATTAAATTACAAAAAAAGATTGGAGGTGGGAAAATGGAACTACAAAAGATTCAAAGAACAACACTAACGATGAAAGAAGCAAGTGAGTATTTAGGAATTTCTTATTGGTTAATTAATCAACTAGTAAGAAGAAAACAAATACCATGTTCTAAAGTTGGTGGAAAATATTTATTTAGAGTACAAGCTTTAGATGAATATTTATCAAAAATGGAAAAAGAATCAATAGATTAGATTCAAAAGAAAGTGAGGAAAGGAGGATATGGCTAATTTACAATGGTTAAAATTATCTACGGATTTTTTTGATAATAACAAAATAAAATTGCTAGAAAGCGAAAAGGATGGGGATACAATAATTAGAGTATGGATACAACTTTTAATAACAGCAATGAAAAGCAATTATCAAGGTAGATTATCTATAACAGAAGATAAACCGATGACGGCGGATGATATTTCAAAGATTATGGGAAAGTCTGAGAAAAAAATTACAAAATATTTGGAAAAATTTGAAGAATTACAAATGATTATCATAGAAGAAAATTTTTATAAAATCAAAAATTGGTCTAAGTACCAGAGTGCTGATAAACTTGAAGAAATCAGAATACAAAATTGTTTAAGACAACAAAAATATCGTGAAAAAAAGAAAAGTGAAACAGAAAAAAGTAACGTTACAATAACACAACATAACACTAAAGAAGAGAAAAAGACTAGAAATAAGATAGAAAAAGAAGGAGATAAGAATAGAAGTGGATTTAAAGAATTCAAATTATAAAGTTATCACCAATGAAGGTGCAAAATGTGGATTTTGTAATAAAAATTTAAAGCCAATTGGATTGGATTATTTGTATGCAAATTATGATAAAAACATGATCGAATATGAAAGATGTAATTGTGAAAAAGCAATTCAATTTTGGAAAGAATTTGATTTAGAACAAGAAGAAAAACAAAGACAGGAAAAGAATAGAAAAATTATTAATAATATTTATAAAGATAACTATATGAAAAAGAGATTACAAAAATATAATTTTGAAAATTTTAGTGATACATACAAAGAGAAAAATGTTATAAATCAATTAATAAAATTTACAGATTTATGCATTAAATCCGAAATGAAAAATGGATTAATAATTTCTGGAAATATAGGCTATGAAAAAACTTATTTAGCAGCTTGTATTGCTAATAAAATGATTGAAAATAATAAAATTGTATTGATGGAAAAAGGTGGTTCTATAATTGATAAAATTAAAGAATCATTTAACAAAGAAGGACTATCAGAAATAGAAATTATTGAACTATATTCTAATGTAGATATGTTAATTATTGATGATTTTGGTAATGAAAATTTAAGCAAATGGGCTTTGGAAAAGCTATATAAAATCATTAGTAATAGATATGATAATGAATTACCAATTGTTATTACAACTAGATATAATAAAGAGCAATTAATTGAACAATTATCTACTGAAAAAGATACAGAAATTGCAGAAGAAATTGTTAAAGTTCTGAATGAAATGTGTTATGGAATTGCAATTACAGAAGAGAGAAAAACAAAAGAAAAAGTTAGCATAAGCGACCAAACTATTTGCTAACTCAATCTAAATATCTAATAAAATTATAATATAAATTATATTAATTGTAAATAGAAAAAGTTTGAATTTTTTGTTCAAACTTTTTCTAAAATACAAACAAGAGTTACTAAAAAAATGAATAAAAATTTCCCTCGGAGAGCCCAAAAGGGTATTAGGGCATTTGCCCTAAACAGCAAAAAGGGTGTCAAAACACCAAGCTGGCGAATATTAGGTACTAAAAAATACTACCTATATTCGAGCAAAATAAATTTTGCTTATTATTAATGCTACATAAACTAGCATTAATAAATTGTCATAATAAGGAAGTGATTAAAATGTGGAGAAGTTCAGAACAAGCTTTAGATAGTATTTTTTTATCATACAATAAAATTTTAAATAGATTACACAATTTAGGATTAACGACTAAACATGGAAAAGAAATATCACATGTTGATTTAAGAAAAGCTATAGAGGTTATGTTAAAAAAACATCCAACTTGTAGATGGAGAAGTAAAAAAGTAAGAAGTAGAAAATATTTTGTTTTAATTGAAGGGTATTATTGGTTACTAAATGTGTATTTTCAAAAAGAAAAATCTTTAATAGATGCTGATGTGGATTTTTTTGAAGATAGAATTAGACAATATGAAGAATTATTGAAAGTACAACACAATGAAAATTGGTGGAATGAAGATATGGATATAAAACAATTATGTGAGTATTTTTACAGGAAAGATATTACAGTTAGAAAAGCAATTAAGAAAATGTGTGATAGTGGATTTGAGCAATATAAATTTTTAGTTGATGGCCAAGTTGTTATTTCTAGTAAAGGTGTTGAGTGGATTTGTAAAAATTTCTTTAAACAAAAGTATTTGAAATTGTTAGAAAAGCATAAGATGGAATTAACGGAGGAGTATATAAAACAGGGATATATTTATGATGAATTTTTTGAAAAAAATTAAATGTAAATATTTAGAAGTACCTGTTGAGAAAAATGTCGTTTTGTGATATAAAATATACTAGAGTTATTATAAATGATTGTTGGGGGAATAAATAATGTCATTTGAACATGAAAGCGAAGCTATGCTTGAAGAAAAATTGATAAAACATCTACAAATTTTAGGATATGAGAAAGTAAGCTTGAAAAACATTGATGATGTAAAAAATAATTTTAGAAAACAAATTAATATTCATAATAGTGAAGAACTTAATGGAAAAGATTTGTCAGACAAAGAATTTGAAAGACTATATAATATGATTACTGGAAAAGGTGTGTTTGCTAGTGCAAAAATTTTAAGAGAGAAACAATGTATAGAAAGAGATGATGGAAAGAAAATATATATTGAATTATTTAATAAGAGGCAATGGTGTAAAAATACATATCAAGTTTCTAATCAGATAACAAGTATTACAGGAGAATCAGAAACAAGATATGATGTAACATTATTTATTAATGGTATTCCTGTAACACAAATAGAATTAAAAGCAAGAGGAAAAGAATTAAAAGAAGCAGTTAATCAGATAGAGAGATATAGAAGGACATCATATAAGGAATTATATAAATTTATTCAGATTTATGTTGTAAGCAATGGAGTTAATACAAAATATTTTGCTAATACAGATAGTGAAATAAATTTTGGATATACATTCTATTGGACAGATGAAAATAATAATAGAGTTAGCAATTTAAATGATTTTACTACTAGATTTTTGGAAAAATGCTATATGTCTAAAATAATAGCTAGATATATGGTAATAAACGAAACGGATAAACAATTAATGGTTTTAAGACCATATCAAATATATGCTGTTGAAGCTTTAGTGCATCAAGCTTTAGAAACTAGCAATAATGGATATATTTGGCATACTACTGGATCAGGAAAAACACTAACGTCATTTAAGACAAGTCAAATATTAGCAAATGAACCAAGTATAAAACAAGTATTTTTCTTAGTAGATAGAAAAGACTTAGATACGCAAACATATGATGAATTCAATAAATTTGAGCCAGAATGTGTTGATTTTACCAATAGTACATATAGATTAGTTAAAAATATTGAGGATTCAACAAAACCTTTAATTATCACAACAATTCAAAAAATGGCTAATGCAATTAATAATCCTAGGTATGCAGAATTAATGGATAAATATAAAGATGAGAAAGTAGTGTTTATAATTGATGAATGTCATAGAAGTCAATTTGGAGATATGCATAAAGTAATTGAACAACATTTTAATAATGCTCAATATTTTGGGTTTACAGGAACACCGAGACTCTCAATAAATAAGAGTTTAGATGGTAGAACAACAGCAGATATTTTTGGAAAGTGCTTACATAAATATTTATTAAAAGATGCAATTAATGATAAAAACGTTTTGGGATTCTCGGTAGATTATTATAAAACAATAGATTCAAATTTAGATAATGTTTTATATGATGAAGAAGTAGAAGGAATTAATACTGAAGAAGCTTATGCTGCTGATGAAAGAATTAATAACATTGTTGAAGGAATATTGGCAATGCACCCACTTAAAACAAATGATATGCAATATACTTCAATTTTTGCAACAGCTAGTATTCCTCAATTAGTAAAATATTATGACTGTTTTAAAACTAAAAATACAAACTTAAAAATTGCAGCAATATTTACGTATGGACCAAATGAAGAATTTGAGGGCAAAGATGAATTATCATTTCAAAGCCTTGAAAGAATAATGAAGGATTATAATGATATGTTTGATACAAACTATTCATTATCAACATTTGATGCATATTTTAAAGATGTATCTAAAAGAGTAAAAAATGCAGAGATTGATATTTTGATTGTTGTTAATATGTTTTTAACAGGATTTGATAGTAAAACTTTAAATACCTTATATGTAGATAAAAGATTAAAACATCATGATTTAATACAAGCATTTTCAAGAACTAATAGAGTTCATAAAACCGCAAAAACACAAGGAAATATTGTGAGTTTTAGGACAACAAAAAAAGATGTTGATGAAGCAATTAGAATATTTTCGGATACAAGTGATCCAGATGAGGTATTATTAAAACCATATGAATATTATAAGGATAAATTTATTGAAATAGTAAAACAATTAAAAGAGATTGCTCCTACAGTTGAGTCAGTCGATAATATTAAATCAGAAGAAGAACAAAAGAAATTTGTATTAACTTTTAGAGAACTAACAAGAATACTAGTGAAATTGAAGATATTCAGGGAATTTCAATTTACTGATGAAGAAGTAAAAATGTCTAATCAAGAATATTTAGATTATAAAAGCAAATATTTAGATATTGTTATTCCTACAGAAGGTAAAAAAGTTGTTACAATTTTAGATGATATAGATTTTGAGTTAGAGTTAATGTATACAGATAAAATCAATGTTGATTATATTATGAATCTAATCAGAAATATTGATATGTCTAATACTGCACAGAAAGAAAAAGATATTAAAGACATTTTAAAGAAATTAGAAAGTGTTGATAATAAAGATTTAAGATTAAAATCAGATTTAATTAGAGAATTCTTGAATACGATTATGCCTGATTTAAGCGAAAATGATTCAATAGAAGAAAATTACTATAATTTCTTAGATGAGCAGAGAAGAAAAGCAATTGAAGATGAAGCTAAAAAATATGGAATAGATATAGATTTGTTAAATGATATTGTAAGTGAATATGAATATTCTGGTGTTTTAGATACTGGAATAATAAAAGAACAAATAGATAAACCTTTGATTGAAAAGGTAAAAATAACAAAATCAATAAAAGAATTCATAATAAATTTAATAGAAAGATTTAAATAGAGGGAGTAAAAATGGGAATAGCTGAAACACAAAGTAAACAACAAGCCGAATTACACTCTAAATTATGGAGTATGGCTAATGATTTAAGAGGTTCAATGGATGCCTCTGAATTTAAAAATTACATATTAGGATTAATTTTTTATAGATTTTTATCAGAAAAGCTAGTTAAATATGTAAATACAAAATTATTAAATCAAGATAAGATATCTTATGAAGAAGCTTGGAAAAATGAAGATTATAAAAAAGCTATCATAGAAGATTTAATCAAAGATAGTGATTGTGGTTATGTTATAGAGCCAGAATATTTATTTTCAAATTTAATAAAGTTAATTGAAACTGGAAATTTTGATATTTCGATTTTAAATAAAGCTATTGGGAAATTACAAGATTCAACTTTTGGGAATGCGAGTCAACATGACTTTGAAAATTTATTTGAAGATATGGACTTAAATTCTTCAAAACTTGGTAGAGGAGAGGCTGAAAAAAGTAAATTAATTGGAACTATAATGCAAAAAATTAACGATATAGATTTTGATTTTGAAGATACTGAAATAGATGTGTTAGGTGATGCCTACGAATACTTAATAGGACAATTTGCAGCTAGTGCAGGAAAAAAAGCAGGAGAATATTATACACCCCAACAAGTATCAAATATTCTTGCACAAATAGTAACAATGGATAATAAAGATATAAAGAATGTTTATGACCCAACTTGTGGATCTGGCTCACTTTTACTTCGTGTTGCTAAACAAAAAGATGTTAAAGTTAGTAGCTTTTATGGACAAGAAAAAGTTGGTACAACATATAACTTAGCAAGAATGAATATGTTATTACACAATGTTCCATTTAACAGATTTGATATTTTTAATGGAGATACTCTTGAAAATCCTTGTGAAGAACATATGAAAATGAGATTTCAAGCAATAGTTGCTAATCCACCATATTCGGCTAACTGGTCTGCAGATGCTAAATTTATGGATGATGAGAGATTCAGTGCTTATGGTAAATTAGCACCAAAATCTAAAGCAGATTTTGCATTTATTCAACATATGATTTATTTGCTAGATGATAACGGAACAATGGCTGTTGTATTACCTCATGGAGTTTTATTTAGAGGTTCGAGTGAAGGAACAATTAGAAAATATTTAGTAGAGGATAAGAATTACTTAGATGCAGTTATTGGACTTCCAGCTAATATATTTTATGGGACTTCAATACCAACTTGTATATTAGTTTTCAAAAAATGCAGAAAGTATGATAATATAGTATTTATAGATGCCTCAAAAGATTTTGAACCTGGAAAAAATCAAAATAGATTAAGGGATGAAGATATAGAGAAGATTATAAATACATATAAAGAACGCAAAGAAGTTGAAAAATATTGTCATCTTGCAAATATGGAAGAAATTAAAGAAAATGAATGTAATTTAAATATTCCAAGATATGTTGATACATTTGAGGAAGAGGAAGAAATTGATTTAAATGCAGTTCAAGAAGAACTTGAAAGACTTGATATGGAAGACAAAGAAGTCACAGAAGAACTTAATAAGTATCTTCGAGAATTGGGGTTGAAAGAGTTAAAATAAGAAAAAATAAAAATAGGATTACTCGTGGGAGTTATCCTATTTTTGCTGTTATATAAACATTTGCTGCAATAAGCCATTTTTGAAATTTTGAAAATTTAATAAATTGTTTTCATAAATTGTTATTTTATTATTATACAGTTCAAATAAATTTGAATAGTAATCCTGAACAGAGAGTGATGGCAATTTTATTTTTATTTCTCCCATTACATTATTCATTAATTTTGGATTTCCAACATATGAGACATGTTTTGGTGTTTCATAATTTAATAAATCAGCTGTTAATAAATTTATATATTGAATATTTTTAGTAGAATATAGTAGACCACAAACATTAGTACATCTGAATTTACCATTCCTAAAAAATACTTTACCTGCATTTGCACCATCTGTTGTCCAAGTTAAAAATTTACCATTAAAATCAAATTTATTGTCATAGCCTAAAATTCCATCATTGCTTGTTTGAGAAGAGTAAACTGGGTACTGATACTCATTTGTAGGAATATCTTTTAATGAGTTTTTTGGAATTACTTCTCCTCTTGTAATATCGAATAATTGATTTAACTTATATTCTTTCCAATTTTTAGAGTCTTTTTTTAATTGTTGTATTAACCCTTTTTTATACATCTTAAGGGCTTCTATTTTCTTTTGCTGTAGTTCAATTTTCTTGTTTAATAATTCTAGTAAAAAGGATACTTTTTGTTGTTCATCTAAACTAGGTAGAATAATGCTAATGTTTTTTATTTTATCAGCATATAAATGTACTATTGAATCTCCTTGTGCATACTTTGCAATAGTAATTCTTTTTTTATTAGATAATAAATAACTTAAATATTTTCCATCAATATATTTTTTAGGTCTTAAAACATTTAAGTCTCCTCCTAAAGCAACATTATCAAGAAGTACACATGTTGAAGTAGAAATATCTAAAGCTGTTTCTCCACTACAAGGAATAAGAACATCATTAACTCTGCTATAGAATAAATTTTCACTTTTATTATTTGTATGACTAATAATGAACTTAGTAATCTCAGAATATTTAGTATATAATTCTCCATATAAAATACAAGGGATTTTTCCATCCACAGCAATATCACTTTTTGATAAAATATTACCTTTATAAAAATCTACAATATCTTTTAATTTGTATTCAACATATTTACTTTCAAATTCTTTAAACCTCAGTTTAGGAACTAACATTTCTTCACTTCCAATCTGTCCTTAAGTTTTAACCTTAATATACTTAAATGACAGGCAGTGTATAATATATTTGGAGGTGAAAAAGATG
>CANQMG010000025.1 GCA_947624925.1 uncultured Clostridia bacterium
CAGCACCAATTCCATTATACATCTTAGCTAAAGGAATTGTTATTACTACATTAAATATTGCTATACATATATATATTATTGATCTAAATTTATGTTTATTCATTGCTTGTAAAACAGTTATTCCAATATTCTGAGTTAGAGGTATTATGCTAACTCCAATTAATAATATTGCAATTATATAACTATCACTGTATTGTGGACCTACCCATAATTTCATAAAATGATTACCAAAAATAATAAAACCACTTAAAATCAATAACAATATGTAAGTTTGTATTCTAGATATTTTTATAAAAATATCAGAAACTAAATTTTTATCATCACCTTTAGAAATTATTTTTGTTATTTTAGGCAAAAAAACATTATTTATTGATGTAGACATACTTTCATATACTATTTTAATTTGATTTGCAAAATTATATGTTAATACTGCACCAGTACCAGACACAATACCTAATATAAGTTGATCTGTATTTCCAAAAACATTATCAACTATAAGATTTAAAAAAATATAAAATGAATAAATTGAAATTTCTTTAAATATTCCAAAATCTATTTTTCTTACATTTAAAGTAATTTTCATATTTAGTTTTTTTAAGCAATAATACATATTTACCAAAAGTGCCATTATATTTAAACTAGATGTAATAGAAATTAAAGTTATAGATTTAAATCCTAAAATTAATAATGGAAACATTATGCAAGGATACAATATAATCCTAAAAATATTTGCTAACTTAGGTACAATAAATTTTTCGCTCGCGGTTGCATAAGATGTAAATATACTTAAAGGAAATGATATTGCAACATTAATAATAGATATTGTCATAATTATTTTAACTTTATTTATTTCATCTATATTTAAGGTTTTACTATATATTTTTCCAGCATTTATGCATATAATAGTTCCAATTATTACGGTAATTAAACCTATAATTGTATATAATATAAGAAATAAACTATTAATGTTCTTTTCTTCTTTCTTATCTCCAAGTACTTTTGCTTTGGAAACATATCTTATCATTGCATTTCCAAATCCAAAATCTAAGACAGAAAAATAATTTACTACAGATGCAACTAAAGTATAAAGTCCATATTCTTTATCTCCCATATATTTTAATATAATAGGAATAAAAAGAAAGCTAATTATACTATTAAAAAACAAACTAATATAATTTAAAATTGCGCCAATTTTCATTTCACTTTTCATTTTTCTATTTAATTCTCCTAAAAATTATAAATATTTTTTTAGAAATTCATATACTCTAAATGATGATTTATCATCTATATGTTCGTGATATTGACTTAATGCCCACATTCTTTCAGACTTTTTTTTATCAATTCCATTAGCTATATTAATTATAAAATTTTTTAAATCATCAAAGTTATATATATACTCTCCTTTTATAGCATCATAATAATTTTCATATACAAATCCAAACTTATCTTCATACTCTTTTAAATCATCAATTACAAGTCCGATTGGTTTTTTGGTTAAAAGGTAATCATAGTATACGCTTGAGTAATCCGTTATTAAAGCAGTTGATTTTGATAATAATTGATATAAAGTAATTTTTTCTTGTTTTAGTCTATCATCTGTTATGAATTCTAAATTAGATAAATTCAATTCATTTAATTTACTTTTATCTTGGGCAGGATGCAGTTTTATAAGTAATAAAATATTATTATTTTTCATAATATTGTTTATATCTTCAAAATTATGTTTTGTTTTTAAACAAGGAATTCCATAAGGATACTTTTCTGTATCACTATTATTTGCTTTGTCTTTATGTCTTCTGTATGTTGGTAACCATACTATTATTTTCTTAGCTTTCCACTTTTCTATTTTTATTATATCTTTACTTGAATATTTAATTAAATCATCATTTCTACAATATCCTAAATTAAGAAGTTTATTTTTTTCTATATTATAAGCATTGCACATTTTATCTGTAAAAGTATTTGACAATTGCAATATATAATCAAATTCTCCAGAATCCCTACAATATTCTATAGCATTTTTTAAAGGCATACCATGTCCTAAATGTAATCTAAATTGGTTACTCCTCACCTTTCTTATATAACTGTTGCTATCAATAATTATTTTAGCAGAATATAAATAATATTTTATTATTATTTTTTTTATAATATTATGCTTGCTACTAACTTTTATAAATTTAACATTATGCATCTTTTCATTTTTAAATTCTTTATTAGATTTTACAAACCAAATTATTTTATATTCATCAGTTACTTTATTATCAATAAGTACATCAAATAGAGCTTTTGTATTATCAGAAAAATCTGGATTACTTTCCATTATAATGTACTTTTTTATTGGAAATATATTAAAAAATTTCAAACATATATCTTTAATTTTCATTAAGCATTTCTCCTATATAATAAGTTTAATAAAATATTTTATATAAAAAAATATTTTCAATATTTTTTTATTCTTATTTTTTATTAATTTTATAACAATTCTTTCATATATATTTAATCTTTTTTTATTTAAATCTTTAAAGAAATCAACCAATTCTTCTTCGTCTAATATAGTATTAAAATCATCAATTTCGTGATTTATCGACATTAAATATATATAATTTATTATTGCTTTACAATGTATTGCTTTCATTGTTTCATAATATTCTTTTTTATAATTAATATCATTATTATTTAAAATTTCCTCTATAATATTATTTACTTTTAATATATCACATATATTTCTTTTGTAATATATAGGTTTTAAGGTTACACTATTTTCATTTTGCACATAATGATATAATTGCTTATTTGATATATAAATAAAATTAGCTTTTAAAAAAAGCCTTATATAAAATATTTTATCTTCCATAAAATGTATTTGAATGTTGAATAAACATGTTTTATCTAGTATCTCTTTTTTAATCATTAATAAAACAGGATAAGTATTTATTTCTCCACACATTAACATTGGAACAATTTCATTTATTATCATTTTTTTCTCTATTATTTTATTATATAATATTTCTATATTTTCATTTGATGTTACCTCTTTATCTGTATAGTTTACAAAGTAATTTCCCCTTACAATATCAATGTTATTCTGTGAAATTATATCATATAAATATTCTATGGTATTAGATTCTATATAATCATCACAATCTACAAAAGCTATATACTTTCCTGTTGAAACATTTATACCATAATTTCTTGCTGAACTAACTCCTTCATTTTTTTTATCTATTATTTTTATTCTTATATCCTTATAAGCATAATTATTTAATATTTGCAATGTATTATCTGTTGAACCATCATTAATACATATTATTTCCATATTTGTATATGTTTGTTGAATTACAGATTCAATACATCTATCTATATATTTTTCTGCATTATATATAGGAATTATAATCGATATTAAATCATTCATATTATACCTTTCTATTATATTTTAAAGTTCATTCTTGCAAATATAGGAATTTGTATTCTTATGCCTCCAATAATTAATATTGCCATTGCAAGATATACAAATTTCTTTAATTTTATGTTTTTTGAATTAATTAAATATTCAATCATAATTGGTAATATTCCAATTAATAGCATATCTAAATATCTTATCCATATGCTATAAAAAAAGAAGTTTAATAAACAAAAACAACATAATACCTTATAAAATAAATTATATTTTTCCATATAACTATTATCTATAAAAATCTTTTCTCTATCTATTATATAAAGAATAGCAAATGTTAAAATTAATTGTACTGTTCTAAATATAAATTGCAGTGATAAGTTCTCTAATATATCGATTTTAAAGTAAAAAATAATTTTTTGCTTTATTGTATCTAAAAATTCTACATTAAATGTTACATATTGTAAAATATAAGGTAATAATATAATTATAATTAAATAAATCGCGCATAATCCTATTACCTTCTTTATATCTAATTTATGAATAAAAGAAAGTAATATTCTTATTAGTAATAAAATAATCGTACCATTATGTATTGTCAGAGAAAGTATATATAATAGCTTTATATACCATTTTTTGTTTCTTTTTATATATTCTAAATATAAACCAAGTGAAAATAAAGTTAGTCCAAACGTAGATCTTATTCCACTAGGCAATAAGATAAATTTATATAATGATACAAATAATAAACACATAATTAATATCATTGTTCTGTTATATTTTTTTTCAGTAACATAATCTATAATCATATAGAATATAATAAAATATACTATCAATGTTGGAAAAAATTGAAGCAAGGAATAATTATTAGTTTTCGATATAATATAGAAATATGTCATCGTAAGTGGTTCTCCTCTTGAAGTATATAAATAATTTATTAGTTTACTCCCCTTTAAATTTTGCATATTATCCATCCAAGAGTAATATCTATACAAATCATATTCTTCGCTTGGTATCCACATATATGATAATATTGCCAGAGCCAAAGCAATATCAAAAGCAATTACTAAATAAATATTTTTTTTATTATCTTTTTTTATATTTAAAACAATAATTATTATATTAATTATTACAACACTTATAAAACAATAAGTCATTTTTCCCCCTTTAATTATATAAAATTTCTAATTGATTAATTATACTTTCTATATCATACTTTTCCTGTATAATTTTATCTTTTATTATATATTTATCTATTTTTTTCTTTTTTCCATATATTAATATTTGTTCTATCCATTGATCAATATTATTTAATGCAAGAAATTTTACTATTCCAATTCCAATATCAGTTTCACTAGATATATTATTTGATAATATGCAATTTACTCCAGCAGCTTGTGCCTCTATAGCTGCTAAAGGCAAACCTTCATAGAATGAAGGCATCAAAAAAATATCAAATAAATTTAAATACTCATATACATTTTTTATATTACCTGTCATAATAATGTAATCTTGTAATTCATTATCATATATACTTTTTTTTATAACTTCAAAATTATTTCCATCTCCAATAAAAAACATTTTAAAATCTATATTTCTTTTTCTTAAAATTTTTGCTACCTCTATTAAAAATTTATGATTTTTTATTTCTATAATTCTACCTACATGTCCTATTATAATTTGAGTACTACTAATATTATATTTTTCCTTTAATTTTTCAATGTTTTTATTACTAACATTATATATTTTATATATATCTATAGGATTATGTAATATAATACCCTTATTATTAAATTTATCACCAAACAAGCTTATTCCAGCTTCTTTTGAACAGGCTAAGTATATTGTAGAATATTTCAGTATTAATTTTTGCATTAAAATTTTTTTTATTTTATATATAATATTATGCTTTATAGTATCCATATTACTATGTGAATGTGTAATTCTTATATTGATTTTAGCTTTTTTTGCAGCATACATTATAATACCACTATGTAAATATGTATGTGAATGAACAATATCAAAATTATTTTCCTTAAATATATGTATTAAATTTTTTATATAAACATATATGTTTCTTTTTTCTATTTTAATTATTTTACCACCAAGTTTTATTATTTCATCATCATACCAACATTTTTCATTCACATTTTCTATAAAAGTAATTTCGTATTTTTGTTTATCAATATTTCTTAAAATATTCATAAGCATTGTTTCTGCTCCACCACAGTTCATACTTCCAACGAATTCTGCTATTTTAATTTTTTTCATATTATAATTATTCTCCTAAATTCTATCTATTAAGGTTTTTTTTATGTAATATATCATATATTTTCATTGGCAATAAACCAACTATTAATGGTCTAAATATGTATATATAATATTTTAATGGAATATCAAGCATCTTAAATCCTATGTATTTAACTCTTGCTTCATTTATTCTATTTTTATAGTTTCTTCTTTTGTATGCATTTTTATCATCTCTTGCTTTATATAATTGTTCTTGTATATTATATCCTATATAACCCTTTGAGTAAATCTTAAACCATAAATGATAATCTTCTACTCTTAACAATTTTTTATCCACTGTATATCCTTCTACTTGTTCTATAACACTTTTCTTTACCATACAAGGAGCATGACAAAAAGGACTACCTTTTATAAAATCAAGTTTATTAGGTATTTCTTTATTATGTGTTTTTCCCCATTCTCCATTTTCATCAAATAAAATCATATTTGAGCTTACCAATGCATATTGAGGATTTTCTTTCATAAAATATATTTCTTTTTCAAATCTGTCAGGCAATGAAATATCATCTCCATCTTGTCTTGCAATAAAATAACCTGATGCTTGTTTTAGACATTTATTTAACGTATAATTTAGCCCCATATTTTTATCATTTTTTAATAAAAATATTTTATCAGGATACTTATCCCTGTATTCCTTTGCAAGCTGATATGTTTTATCTATTGACGCATCATCGCACATTATAAGTTCCCAATTATCATAGGTTTGTGATAAAATAGATTCAATACTAGTTTTCAAGTATTTTTCGCAATTATAAATCCCCATAATAATAGAAATTTTATTTTCGTCCATCTATATATTAATCCTTTCATATATTTCTTTCATAACAGATTGTATGTTTTGAATACTGAATTTTTCCATATTTTCATAATTTTTATTAATAAACTCTGTTAATATATTATTTTTCATTACATAAATTATTTTTTTAATTAATTCATTTTTTTCATTATTTTCAATCATCAAAATTTCATCTTGAATTAATTCTTTGTGTCCTCTATTTTTAGTAGTAATTATTGGGATTTTACTACTAATTGCCTCTAAAACATTAAGGCCAAGACCTTCTCTGATACTTAAAGCCAATGCACAATTTGATATCTTTAGTAATTGTGGTATATCTCTTCTATAGCCTAAAAGTTTAACATTATTTTCTAAATTGTATTCAGAAATTTTTAATTTATAAAATTCTTCTTTTTCTCCTCTTCCAACCAATAATAATTTTATATTTTTCTTTTCTTTTACAAGTTCTTTCATTGCTTCTATAGCCATAATCTGATTTTTATTTTTATTTAATTCACCTATACAAATTAAAACAAAATCTTCATCTTTTAGACCTAAGTTTTTTCGCAAGTTATGTTTTTCTTCTTCTGACATTTCAAAATTAAATTTTTCTGTCTCAACTCCAACTCCATGAACAAGCTTTACATCTTTTGCTTTAAATTTTTCTTTAGCAATTTTATAATCTTCCTGGTTTATTGTAATTAATACATCTGTATATTTTGAAAGCCATTTTTCAATTGGATAATATATTAACCAATTAAGTAGTGGTGCTCCTTTATAAAAATGAAAGCCGTGTGCTGTATATATTACTTTTGCTTTTTGCTTTCTAGCAGCTAATCTTCCGCATACTCCGCCTATAGGAGAATGTAAATGTATTAAATCATAATTATTTTCTTTCATTATTTTTTTTGTTTCTTTATATGCTTTAAAATTTTGCCTTGAAAATGGACTTCTTGAAAAAGGAATATTAATAAAATTTATATTATCATTTTTTAATTCCTCTTTAAAACTTTCTAATCTTTTTTCGTCTATGGTTCCTCCGTTTTCAAAGTTTGCAGCTACTTCTACTATATAACCTAAATCTTGCAATATTTTTATATTGTTCATATTAAATTGTTCAATCATAGATGGTGTAGATGCTAATATTAGTGCTTTTTTCATTCTAAATACTTCTCCTTATAGATTCATCATTATCTACTATGCAATAGCTAAAATCTCCTGATATTTCTTTTGCATATGTTTTATTTCCAAATACTTTATTTATAATATTTATTTTTTTAGATAACAATTTAATAATTGGATTAAATATATTAATAAAATGCATATTTTTTCCCATAGTATTTGACATTATTTTTATAATTTCTTTTGTGCTTAAATATTCTTTATTTT
The DNA here is from genome assembly GCA_947624925.1 of uncultured Clostridia bacterium. Taxonomy (GTDB): domain Bacteria; phylum Bacillota; class Clostridia; order TANB77; family CAG-508; genus HGM13634. Next base: position 7,869 of record CANQMG010000025.1, read on the forward strand.
GAGGAAAATAAATTCCAGAATATTCATTATCTATACATTGTTTAAAAAACTCACATAAATTATCTATATATATCATACTTCTTCTATTATCTATATTTGGAAAAATAGGGCTTAATTTAGCAATTTTTTTTAGTCTTGGAAAATTTCCTTTACAACCTGGTCCATACACCATTGGAGTTCTTATTATAACAACCTTAAAATTTTCGTCTTGTAATTTTTGTAATTCTAAATCTGCTTGTAGCTTGCTATCTCCATAAAAATCTGATGCATTTGGAACTGTATCTTTATTTATTATTTTTTCTTTGCCAATAGGAGCATCTTTTCCATAAATAATCATACTGCTCATAAAAATAAATTGTTTAACATTTCTTTCTTTAGCATGTTTTGCTATTTCAATACACAGATCTCTATTTATCTTATAATATAATTCTTTTAATTTAGGATCTGATGAAACATGTGCAATACCAGCAACGTGTAATACTGTATCACAATTTGAAAAATCTGTTTTTTTCCATTCATCATTGATAGTTTCTACTTCTTCTATAGTGTAATTTTCTGTATCATTAGATAACCATTGCTTAAACTTTGTTCCAATATAACTGTTTTTACCTGTTACAAGTACTTTTTTCATTTTCTTCGTTCTCCTTATTACCTTCAACAACTCCATCATGTTTAAATACTTTTCCTATTGTTTTAAAGAATATTTTTATATCAAACCATAAGGAAATTTTTTCTGCATATTCTCCATCGAGTTGAGCTTTTACAGGTATTTCTAATTCATCTCTTCCACTTATTTGTGCAAGTCCTGTTAATCCTGGTCTAATATCATTTGCTTTATATTTATCCCTTTCATTAATCAAATCATCTTGATTCCACAGAGCAGGTCTTGGTCCGACAATTGACATATCTCCTTTTAAAATATTAATAATTTGTGGTAATTCATCTAAACTTGTTTTTCTTAAAAATGCTCCAACTTTTGTAATATAGCTTTCTGCATTATTAAGCATATGTGTAGGCATATCTTTAGGTGTATCAATTCTCATAGTCCTAAATTTATAAATGGTAAAATATTTCTTGTTTTTACCTATTCTTTTTTGTTTAAATAATACTGGACCTTTAGATGTAAACTTGATTAATAATGCAATTATAACAAAAAATGGAGATAATATAATTAATCCCAAAAAAGATAATATTATATCAAATAATCTTTTAATATATAGATAAAATTTATTTTTCTTCTCCATCCTTAATATTCCTTTCTTTAAAGCATTCTTAACAGATATTATAATAAAGCAATATAAATTATGTCACTTTTAATCTATTATTTTTTATCTGTTTTAGGCTCATAATATGTAGGAACAACTTCCTTCATTACTTTTTTAATTTCAGTTAAATCTGTATTTTCATTTGATATTAATTGATCAAGCTTAGACAATTTTTCTTTTAAATCTAATATATCTATATCTATTAATTCGCCAATAAATATTTTATCATGCTCTGTTTTTTGAAGTCCTTCTTCTGACATTAAAAGTTCCTCATACAATTTTTCTCCTGGTCTTAAACCAGTAATTTTAATTTCTATATCTTCGTTTGGTACATATCCAGATAATTTTATAAGGCTTACTGCTAAATCATATATTTTTACAGGTTCTCCCATATCTAATACAAATATCTCTCCACCTTTTGCATATGTCATCGCCTGTATAACTAATTGTGCTGCCTCTGGTATTGTCATAAAAAATCTTGTTATATCTTTATGAGTTACAGTTACAGGTCCTCCATGTTCAATTTGTTTTTTAAACAAAGGTATTACAGAGCCATTACTACCTAATACATTTCCAAATCTTACAGCAACATATTCTGTATTGCTTACTTTGTTTTTTGCCTGAATAATCATTTCGCATAATCTCTTTGTAGCTCCCATAATATTAGTAGGATTAACTGCTTTATCAGTTGAAATTAATATAAATCTTTTTACATTATATTTATCTGCACAATTTACAACATTATATGTTCCAAATACATTATTTTTTATTGCCTCTAATGGACTTGACTCCATTAAAGGAACGTGCTTATGTGCTGCTGCGTGAAATACCAAGTATGGCTTGTATTTTTCAAATACGCTTTCAAGCTTTTTAATATCCCTTACACTTCCTACAATTGCAATAATTTCTATATTTTTATAACTTTCTTTTAACTCAAGTTCAATGTCATAAAGATTGTTTTCGTATATGTCAAATATTACCAATTGTTTAGGATTAAATTTTGCAATTTGTCTGCATAATTCTGATCCAATTGATCCTCCGCCACCAGTAACTAATATAGTTTTATTCTCAATTAATGCCTTAATATTTTTATTATCAAGAGTTATTGGCTCTCTTCCAAGTAGATCTTCTATTTCTACGTTTCTTAAGTTATTAAACATATCTTTATTTCTTATAATATCTTCAGTTGTTGGAAGTATTCTAATTCTACATCCTGTATTCTGGCATATATTTAATATTTCTTTTTTGTTTTTGTTACTAATTTTAGATATGGCAAAGAATATCTCATCTACATTGTTTTTTTCACAAATTTCAACAATATTATCTCTATTTCCTAATATTTTTACCCCTGATATAGCATAATTTAACTTGTTTTTATTATCGTCAATTATTCCAACTATGTGATATTTTTCATGCATATTATTTTTTATTGTTTTTATTATATCTTTTCCTGCATATCCAGCTCCTATTATTAATAAATTTTTTAAATCTTTAGGATTTTCTGGATTTTTTCTGTTTAATATATATCGAATTATTACTCTGTATGTTACAATTCCAACAGAAATTAAAACTCCAGATAGAAGATTAATTTTTATTGAACTTGTATTTTGTTGTACAAGAATATCAATTGCAGAAATGCCAAAGCATCCAGACATTGTACAAAAGATATATACTAAATAATCGTTTCCATTTTCAAATCTCGTTATGTTTTTATAAATTCTAAAAACAATATATATTAGTTCATATACTACTATTCCAAATATTATACTTCTTAACATATTATTCGTATTTTTTAAAATACTATCTTCTATTATAAAATATGTAAATAAGTAGGCTGAAATTATAACTAATATATCTAAAATAACTAAAATTAAGGCTCTATGCTTTCTAATTTTGCTATTTATTTTCACTATAACGTCCCCCTCAAATTTAACTCTTTAGATTATATCTATAATAATACATTTTTTCAAGTTTTTTCTACAAAATTATTATATTAATTTAAAAAAGATATGTGTTTTTACACACATATCTTTTTTTCTTATCTATATCCTGTTTTCTTTTTTATTGATTCACTAATGTTTTTAACTGTTTCAGATGGTTCGTATGAATCTTCATTAAACATTTCCTTATGCATTTTTCTTACATTTTCTTCCAAATTTACTGGAACACCATACCATATTTTATTAATTGTTGCTCCTTTAATTTCATATGGCCATCCAACACTTTCTGATATTTTATATGATACAGCATCTGGTATTAAATCAAATATTTCATCTGATTTAATATTTGTATATACTAGAGGTAATATTTCATCTGCTAATTTATTAATACGTCCAATACTCATTGTTTTTACTTTATTAAATACAGCAGTTAATACATCCCTCATTCTTTCTGTTCTTTTATAATCACTATCTGTATGTCTTATTCTAGCATATTCTAAGGCTTGGCTACCTGTTAGTGTATATGTTCCTCCCTTACTTATTCCTGATATTTGTGTAGCTTCTACATCAGTTATAGTCATTTTTATACCGTCAACAGCATCTACTATTTTTTTAGCTGCCTCAAAATTTACTGTAACAAATTCCTTTATGTTTAAATCTAGGTTTCTATTAAGTGTAGATATACTTTTTTCTGGACCGCCATAAGCATATGCGTGTGTGACTTTATCAAGTCCTCTACCAGTTATATCTAAATAACTATCTCTATATACAGACATTAATTTAACTTCTTTTGTTTTCTCGTTTATACTTACTATTATTATACAATCTGATCTAGATGTTGCATAACTATCTGACCTTGTATCTATTCCAAATAAAGCTATATTTCTATATCCTGATAAACTTTCTTTTGCCTCAGAAGAAATTTCTAGGTTTTCTTCATCTATATCCATATAATTTATTTTTCCTAATTTATTTGATACATACCAAAAAGCTGTACCTGCTGCTGTTACAAATATAAATAACAAAATTATTAAAATTAATAAAATAATTCTTAAAATTTTACTTTTTTTCTTTTTTTCTTTTTTTTCTTTCATTTGAATACCTCATTTCCATTTTTTTGTGTTTTTATTATACTTTATTTAATATTTAATTGCAATACATTTTTATATATCTTTTTCATTTTCATTATTTAAATTTTCTGCAAATGCAATTTTTCTAGTTTGCTTATTTGCCTCTATTACTTGAATAGATATTTTATCTCCAATTTTATATATTTTGTTTGTGTGTTCTCCTCTTAAAATTTTATGTTCTTCATCATATATATAATATTCTTTTCCTCCAAGATTTTCAAATCTTATAAGTCCTTCTACTGTATTTTCAAGTTCAACAAATACACCAAATGATGTTATATTGCTTATTATTCCATCATATGTTTGTCCTATTTTGTTTTCCATAAATTCTGCTTTTTTAATATCTTCTGCATCTCTTTCTACTTTTTGTGCTATTTTTTCTCTTTCAGATGAGCTTTCTGCATATTTTGTTGCTAACATATATTGAATATTTTTAAAATCTTCACTCACATTATAGTTGTTTTCTATATAATGTGATATTATTCTGTGAATATATAAATCTGGATATCTTCTTATAGGAGATGTAAAATGGCAATAACATTTACTTGCTATTCCAAAGTGTCCCTTATTTTCTGATTCATATCTTGCAACTTTTAATGTTCTTAAAATTAAGTTGGAAATTACAGTTTCTTCGTCCTTACCTTTTATTTGTTCTAATATTTTTGCAAATGATTTAGGATGAACATTATCTTTTGAGCCTTTTATTTTATATCCAAAATTAAATAAAAATTTATTTAATTCTTTTATTTTATCTGGGTCTGGTACTTCATGTACTCTGTATATAAAAGGAGCTTCTAACCAGTAGAATTTTTCGGCTACAGTTTCATTTGCAGTAAGCATAAATTGTTCTATTATGGTGTTTGCAAATTTTAATTCATATTTTTCAACTCCTATTGTTCTCCCATGTTTGTTCAATATTATTTTACTTTCTGGAACGTCTAAGTCTAAACTTCCTTGTTCTTTTCTTCTATTAAGTAATATTGTTGCAAGTTCTTCCATTAATTTGAAATCATTAATATATGGACTATATTGCTTTAAATCTGAGTTTTCTTCTAAATTTAAATCTACACCATCTAATAGTCTTTGGACATTTGTATATGACATTCTTTTCTTCACATTTATAATTCCTTTTACTATGTCTGATGATACAACATTTCCTTTTTTATCTATTTCCATTATTACAGATAATGTAAATCTATCTTTGCCTTCATTTAAACTACATATACCATTTGATAATTCTTTTGGTAGCATTGGAATTACTCTATCTAGCATATATATACTTGTCCCTCTTAGTATTGCTTCTTTATCAAGATTAGAGCCTTCTTTTACATAGTAACTTACATCTGCAATATGAACTTCTAAAATATAATGGTCTTTATCTTTTTTCCTTACACATATTGCATCATCTAAGTCCTTGGCATCTTCTCCATCTATTGTAAACACATTTTTATTTCTAAAATCTACTCTATATGGTATATCTTTCTTTTGCACCTTTTCTTTAATTGCCTTAGCCTCTGTTACAACATTTTTTGGAAATTCATAAGGAAGATTATATTCTTTTATTAAAGATAACATATCTATACCAGCTATATTGTAATTTCCAATAATTTCTATTATTTTTCCTTCTGGCTTTCTATTTTCTGTTGCATATTTAATAATTTTTACAACAACCTTATCATTATTTTTTGCACCATTAAAATTTTTTTTAGATATAAATATATCTGTTCCAAAATTTCTATCATCTGGAATTACAAAACCAAAAGCTCTGCTATTTTTAAATATGCCAACAATAGTGTCTTTTTTTTGTTTTATTATTAAATTTTTATTATCCATTTTATCCTTTCGTGTAATTTTTCCATAAAATTACAAAAAGGGCCTTTAAAGCCCCATTTTTTAATATTATTAAAATAAATAGATTGCATTTAATACAACTGCCATAACAGCAAATACAATTCCCAATATAATAGTCCATTTAGATAACTTTCCCTCTTTTGTATTTCCTTTATTTTTTTCATAGAAATTACTAGAAGATGAGCCAGTAATTGTACTTGATAATCCATCATCATCTTTACTTTGTTTCATACAAATTACTGTAAGTATTAAACACACTATTACATATATTACCATCATTATTATTTTAACTACTTTCATCCTTGCCTCCTTGGAATTATTGCTTAATTAACGATACTATTTTAACATATTTTAATATTAAATGCAAATATTTTTGAATATTATATATAAATTTTTATAACTATCTTATTTTTACCTTACTTATATCTATATCTTTTTCATCGTAATTTTCCAAATAATCAAATATTTCTTCTAATGTACTACAAGTTTTATATAAATCTTTGCAATCCTCAGTTATAAATTTCTTTTCAATTGCTTTATCCATCATTATGTCCATTTCTTTATAGTAATTGTTTATATTATAAATTACTAATGGTTTATTATGTCTTCCTAATTGTTTAAGAGTTAATATCTCAAAAAATTCATCATATGTTCCAATTCCTCCTGGCGTAATTATAAAAGCATTAGAGTTATCCTCCATTTGTTTTTTACGATTTCTCATCGTATCAGTATATATATATTTATTACATTTTAAATAAGAAATTTCTTCTCCGCCTTCTTTAAAAAACTCTGGTATAACACCAATTATTTCTCCATTTTTCTCACATACACCTTCTGCTACTGCACCCATCATTCCTCTTGCTCCACCTCCGAAAACAAGTGAATGTCCTCTTTCTGCCATAGTTCTACCTAACTCTTTTCCTGCCTCTTTGAAACTTTCATCTATTAAACTACTAGCTGCTCCATACACGCAAATTTTCATACTTATCAAATCCTTTCTTACTGCATACTACATATTAGTATATGCTTAATTAATTTTACTTATGTATAACATGGGTAATTATAGCATTTAAATTGAATTATGGCAAGCTATTTTTAGATTTTTATAATATTGCTATGTGTTTTAATGTAAATAATAATTCTTATTATTCTATTTTAACATAAAATTTTAATTCTATTATATTTGATTGTAGGGGCAAGTCTTGTGCTTGCCCAGTTTCGAAGGAATAGCTAAAATTATATATATTTACTGTGAAATATCAATTGTAACAACAGGACGAACAGCACTGCACCAATCATAAGATCTCACATCCCCTTGTTCAGACACTATAAATACATCTTTCCAATTTAAGGTTCCATTTTTATCAACATATGCTACATTTGAACTTACATTACCCTCACGGTCACTGATATAACGTGAAGCAACCCAATAATCATCGTTAGATTTTGAAATTCCATAAAAATTCATCCTTGCAAAATCACTTTCAAAATATATATCTCCTTTTTTACACTTTCCATTATAATCATTAAAATAATCATATGTTTGTGCCCAATTACTTATTCTTGGTGACGTGTATGTATCGCCTTCTACTCTACTATCTATTTCTGCACCTACACTTCTTACTTTTACTTTATTTTCATTTGTTACAATGTCATTACAATAATCGTTTATAATTTTTATAGCATTATTATAATCATTTATTGTCTTTTCAATACCTTCATTACTTTTTGAATCATTATAACTATAAATATAACCGGTCTTGCCCCAATTTTAATCCATTTGAATCACTTGGCTTTTTTAATACATCTGGACTTATTATTTCTACTGTTCCATCTTCATTATCTTTAATTATTGTCCATTGCTTTTTATTTTCATCTTTTCCATCATAACTATATTCTACTGTTTGCCCTTCTAATCCTTTTTTTTCAAATATAAATTTAGGTTTTTCTTCTGTTGTATAATAATCATAATTTATTATATCTATTTTAATTTTTACTTCATATGCTTTATCTAGATATTTTATAAGTAAAAAACCTGAAAGATCACCCTCTTTCAATACTCCATCTTCTTCTCCAACTGTTAATCCTAAGAATCCCACTAATCCACTTATATCTTCTCCCATAGTATTATCTTTTTTAAATTTTTCATTATCCATATCGAATATTTCAGTCAAATTTCTACCTATTCCTTTTGAACCTTGTATATATCTTTCTAATAAATTTTCTTCTTCTGATGGTGGTATTGGCTCTGGTTCTGGCTCTGACCCTGAACCTGTTCCTGACACTGGTCCAGTTATATTTCCATATGAATCTACTGTATATACATTTCCACTTGGAAATGTTACTGTCCAACCTGTTGTTTTATTTCCAACTACACTATCTGCCTCTTTTATTTGCAAATCATTCCCCTCAATCTTTGCATACTCATTCATCACATATTCTCCATATGCTAAACTTATTGCCTCTTTTTCTGCCTCTATTTGATACTGGTTTACTGCAGTTTCTGCGTGTTTTATTATGTTCTCTCTCATTATATAACTTATACTTACCATTGCTAATATTAATAATATTATTATTGTTAATATTAGCGCAATTAGGGTTATACCTGATTTAGATGTATTATTTAATGTTTTATGGTAATCTCTTTGAAACTGGGCAAGCACAAGACTTGCCCCTACAGACATTCTCTTATTCTTTCTTAATTTTTTGTACATTTTTACATTTCCTCCCTTGTTTTTTTATATTAATTAAATCTATAAAGATTTAAAATTTAATAACAATTTTAATTTTTAATTTAGGGTAATTCCTTCGTAGTTGGGCAGGCACAAGACCTGCCCCTACGTATGTTTTAACGTTTTTATGTATTTTGTTTTAATGAAATTATTATTTTTTATTAATCAATTTTTTAACATAAAATTTTATTCTATTTTATTGCACGATTTTACAATATAAAATTTGGGTAATTCCTCTGGAGCCTGGGCAAGCACAAGACCCCTACGTTTTTTATTTTTAAATTTTTTACATTTTGTCTAAGAACCCCCAGTCAGCCTTTGGCTGACAGCCCCCTTATTAAAGGGGCTATAATTAAATCACAAAAAGAGCTATATGCAATTTTTAAAAATTACACATAACTCTTTTATTTATACCAAAATAAACATTAGATTTTC